>JBIQMQ010000009.1:0-29061 GCA_044463185.1 Nakamurella lactea
CGAGCTAGGCGCGGCGCCGTCGTCCTGGCACACCGCCACCCACAGCTCGCCTCCGGCGTCGTAGCCCGAACCCTCCACCGTGATCTCGGCGCCGGTCGCCGGCAGCCGGGAGGTCGGCGTCGCCGACAGTTCGACATCGCGGGGCTGGGGGCGGGACGGCGTCGGCGCGGCGGATGCCGGCGCGGCGACGAACAGCGTCATTCCCAGGAGCACGGCGGCAGCGGCCGCAGGCAGGGCCGTCGGACGTCGGCGGGCGTCTCCGCGATCGAACTGCTGGCGGTTACGTCGGCTCATCGAGCTATCCCCTCACGGTGTCGCGGCGTCGTCGCGCGTCGGTCGGCAGCGGCCCAGGCTGCACCCGATCCATTGTCCGCCACCGGCTCAGCCGCCGTGACCAGGCTCGGACTCGGTCACCGGAAGCTGCACCGTCACGGTCAAGCCCCCTCCCGGGGTCGGCGACGCGCCGACCGCGCCCCCGTGCATGCGCACGATGGACGCGACGATCGACAGGCCCAGCCCGGACCCGCCCTGGGCCCGGCTCCGCGCCTTGTCCACTCGGAAGAACCTGTCGAACAGTCGCGGCAGGCTTTCGGCGTCGACGCCCGGGCCGTTGTCCATGACGCTGACCACGGCGACCGGCCCCTGCGCGGACCGCAGCACCGCCACGGACACCATGGTGGACGTCCCCGGCGGGGTGTGGGTTCGCACGTTGGCCAGAAGATTCGCGAAGAGCTGGTGCAGGCGGAGCCGGTCGCCGCGCACCGTGACCGTGTCGGCAGCACTGGCCAGCCGCCAGGTGCGCGTCCGGTCGATCACGGTGGCATCGTCGACCACTCCCCGCAGCAGCGACACCAGGTCCACGGCATCGACCGGCCGGACGGCGTCGGCATCGGTCTGGGTGAGCGTCAGCAGGTCCTCGACCAGCGCGCCCATCCGCTGTGACTCGAAGCCCATCCGCTCCATGGCGCGCTCCACCGATTCCTGGAGTTCCAGCGCACCGGCTCGATACAGGTCGGCGTAGCCGCGGATCGCGGCGACCGGGGTGCGCAGCTCATGCGATGCGTCCGCGACGAACTGCCGCATCCGCTCCTCGCTGGCCGCGCGCTCCGCGAGCAGGCTGGAGACGCTGTCCACCATGCCGTTGAAGGCGGCGCCCAGCCGACCCACCTCGGTGCCCGGCGCACCCGGGACCACCCGCCGGGTCAGATCCCCGGCCGCGATCTCGTCGGCGGTCCGGGCCATCGCCTGCAGTGGCCGCAGCTCCCGGCGGACCGCGAAGCCGGCGACCGCGCCGAGAAGCACCAGCAGCCCCAGCGAGATGGCGATCTCGAAGAGCACCAGCCGGCGCAGGGCCGACTGCACGTCGGCCAGCGGCACCCACGCGATCACCGCGGCGGTCACGGCGCGGTCGGGGAACAGCAGGTGCATGCGCAGGCTCAGCGCCAAGAACCGCCGCTGCGGCCGGTCGACGTCGCTGACGATCTCGGGGCTCGTGGTCGACGTGTTCCAGCCAACCGCGGGATTCGCGTCCGGCACCGACGGGATGGACTGCCGCACCTGGGTCACGCCGTTGGCGTAGCCGAGGCTCCAGCCGACCTCACCACCCAGCGGCGATTGGGCCGTGATCACGCCGAGCTGTTCGGACAGCGACCCAGGGCCCATCGCCTTCAGGTTGTCCACCACGGATGCCAGCGTCTGTTCCTTGCCGGACATCAACGTGGCGCGGACGCTGAGCGGGATCACCACGTCGACCGCGATCAGCGCGACAGCCGCCACCATCACCACCAGGCCGATCAGGCGGGCCCGCAGGCTCAGATGACGCCCCCGCCCGCGGCCGCCTCGTGCGGAGCCCCCCGTGGATGACGGAGCATCCGGCGGCGCAGCCGCCGCGGGCGGCGTCATACCCGCCTCCGGCCGACCCCCGGCGGGCGCATCCGTCTGCGCGTTGCCGCCCTCCCCGATGCCGCCGGCTTCGTCATGCTGCATCTTCTTGCCCCGCTCCTCGCCTCCGCTGCGGCCGAGACTCGCTGCGCTCCTCTCACCCTGCGCTGCAGCTTCGTCACGGGGGTGCATCTTCTTGCCCAGTTCCTCGCCTCCGCTGCGGCCGAGACTCGCTGCGCTCCTCTCACCCTGCGCTGCGGCTTCGTCACGGGGGTGCTGCTCTGTCAGTGCCGCTCACCACGCAGCACGTAGCCGAAGCCGCGGTGGGTGTGGATGAGCGGCTCGGCGCCCTCGGTGTCGATCTTGCGGCGCAGGTAGGAGATGTAGGTGGCCACCACGGAGTCGTCGCCGTAGAAGTCGGTGCCCCACACGGCGTCCAGGAGCTGCTGGCGGGACAGCACCACATTCGCGTTGATCATCAAATAGCGCAGCATCTTGTACTCGGTGGGGGCGAGTTCGATGGGGACGCCTGCCCGCTCCACCTGGTAGGTCGCCGGATCCAGGGTGAGGTCGGCGACCCGCATCACCTCGTCGGCCATCGACTCCGGGCGCACCCGGCGGAGCACCGCCGACACCCGCGCGGCCAGTTCTTCCAAGCCGAAGGGTTTCGTCACGTAGTCGTCGCCGCCGGCCGTGAGTCCCGCGACCTTGTCGGCCGGGGTGTCGCGGGCCGACAGGAACACCACACCGGCGTCCACACCGGCCGCCCGTACCCGGCGCATCACTTCCAGGCCGTCGAAATCCGGCAGCATGATGTCCAGGATGATGAGATCCGGGCGTTCCTCGGTGGCGTGCCGGACCGCCTCGCGCCCAGTGGCCGCCACCGACACCTGGTAGCCGAGGAACCGCATGGATGTGGCGACCACATCCTGCAACGATGGCTCGTCGTCCACCACCAGCAGCTTCGCCTGCGCTGCATTCATCTCCCGGTCTCCTCTCGGCGACGGTCGCCGACCGGCGCGGGCCGCCCGTCTCGCGGGCCGTGATCCCACCGTCGGCAGCGACCGGAACTACCCTCCGCCACACCACAGCATCACACGCGCGCACCCGCGCCCTGGGAACAATGTGTGAATCTGCTGTGGAGGAATGCTCCCCCATTCGTACCCGCGCGGCTACTCGCCGTATCGCCGGGACCGGGCCGCATAGTCGCGCAGCGCGCGCAGGAAGTCGACGCGCCGGAAATCCGGCCAGTAGGCGTCGCAGAACCAGAACTCCGAATGCACCGACTGCCACAGCAGGAAACCGGACAGCCGCTGCTCGCCAGAGGTTCGGATGACGAGATCCGGATCCGGCTGCCCCGACGTGTACAGGTGCGCGCCGACCGACTCGACGGTGAGCGCGTCCGCGGCCTCCGCCAAGGTCATCCCGGAATCCGCCTGCGAGCACAGCAGGGACTTGACGGCGTCCACGATCTCCTGACGCCCGCCGTAGCCGACCGCGATGTTCACCTCGGTGCCGGCCCGCTCCGCCGTGCGCAGTTCCGCCGCCGCCAGCCGCGTCGCGAGATCCTCCGGAAGCACCGTCATCGACCCGACGATGCGCAGCTTCCACGGGTTCTCCGGCGCGGCGAGATCGTCCACCACGTCGGCGATGATCGCCAGCAGCGGGTTCAGCTCTTCCGACGGCCGGCGCAAGTTGTCGGTGGACAACAACCACAGCGTCACCATCTGCACGCCGACGCTTCGGCACCATTGCAGCAGGTCGGCGATGTGCGCGGCGCCGGCCCGGTGCCCGTCGGCGCTGCCGAGATCTTCGCGCCGGGCCCAGCGTCGGTTGCCGTCCAGGATCACGCCGACGTGGTGCGGAACGGCGGACCGGTCCAGGTGACGCAGCAGCCGGGCTGCGTACAGCCGATAGACGAACCCAGGCATGCGCACGCCGCACAGAGTACTGCGCCGGCGGGCCGGCGCTGCGATACCGGGCACATTCGCGACGCCGGTCTCGGCAGATCCGGAAATGATCAGTCACTATGGAAAGGTGACCTCTTCCGCCTCCGCCGCCGCGCCCGCCACCCAGTTGACGGCTGCCGCGCTGCGCGAGCGGGTGGCAGCGCGGCCGCGCGCCCGAGGCTGGATTCATCTGTACTCGGCGATTGGGGCCGCCGCCGTCGGCATCGTGCTCGTCGTGATGGCCGCTGCGACGGTGAGCGGCGAGGCTGCGGTGGCGTGCGCCGTCTACTCGGTGACCATCGTCGGCCTGTTCACCGTGAGCGCCACGTATCACCGGCACATCTGGGTGTCGACCCGCACCCGGCGCTGGATGAAGCGCGCCGACCACTCCATGATCTTCGTGTTCATCGCCGGCACGTACACACCGTTCGCGGTGCTCACCATTCCGCAGCCGACGTCGACCGTGATCCTGGCCGTGGTGTGGAGCGGGGCGGCGCTGGGGGTGGCACTGAAGGTCGCCTGGCCCGGCTCGCCGCGTTGGCTGGGCGTGCCGATCTACCTGGCGTTGGGCTGGGTCGCGATCTTCGTCGTCCCGGACATCCTGCGCGGCGGCGGCGTGGCGCCGCTGGTGCTGATGATCGTGGGCGGCGCGCTGTACACCGCCGGCGCGATCTTTTACGCGAGCCGCCGGCCCAAGGGCTGGCCGTCCACGTTCGGATACCACGAGTTCTTCCACGCGTTTGTCACCGCCGCCGCGATCTGCCACTGCGTCGCGATCTGGCTCATCTTGTACTAGTGTCCTGCGCCGATTCGGTGTCCCGTCGGGTTCGCCGGATCGCTCTGCGCCGGTCAGGCCCGACTCCACCGTCGGGCCGTCCGCGCCGCGCCCACTGCCCGGTGCCCATGAGTGCCGGGCCCGGTGACGCGCGCCACGCGACGAGCACGCCTGCATGCGTTGCCCGGCTCTGAAAAGCACGGCATACTGTCTACTCCAGGATCAAACTCATTTATCCGCACGCGGGAATCTCATACTTGCACATTCGCGTGTCAACGCAGCGAGCCGAGACAGGAGAAATCAGAGAAGGTGACCATATCCGATGACTTCTCTCTGGAATGTGAAATCGTGGGCAGGAGCCTGCCGGGAGACAGATACGTAGTGTTGGCTGTCAGCGGTGGCGGTCCCGGCGACCCCGAACTGGCTGTCATCTATATTCATGGGAAGGGCGACAATTTCTACGGAGTCCCTTACCGGCGCCTGGCGCCGCATTTGGACCACGAATCTATTCTTCACATTTCACTTAACATGCAATGCCACGACCTCGGCTACACGCGAACGGACCTGCCGTCCGTAGATTCCGTCCCTGGCCGATCTCCGCTCACCGGCGGAGGAATGTGGGAAAATCTCGACGAAGGTCCGCACGACATTGCGGTCGCCGTGGACATGGCGATCAGCCGCGGAGCTGGTAAAATCGTCTTGATCGGCCACTCGTCCGGAGGCTTCTACGCGGCCGACTACGCGGCGCGGCGCGGCGGCGTGGACGGCTTGGTACTGCTGTCGCCCCTCACCGCCAACCGGACGACAGTCAAGAAATGGTTTTCGTCCGAAGAAGAAGTTCGCGCGGCGATCGCCAGGGCCGAACATCTCACCGATACCGGACAGGGGCGGCACCTGTTGCCGCTTTCTTACTGGTATTACGCAATTTCGGCCGAGTCGTTTCTGCAAAGAATGTCCGAACCGGACGGTGTCTTCGCGGCAAACCTCAGCCGTGCGAATGTACCCACCGTATTCATCTGGGGGTCACAAGAGGCACGCAGAGGTCATTTCCGGGCGCTCGCTGAAGGCCTACCCATGGATTCGGTGCGAGGAGTGGAGATCGAGGGGCTGGAGCACAACTACGTGGGACACGGCCGTATTCTCGCCCACCACGTGAGCGAATTCCTTTCCACCTATCTGGGTCGATCCGCACTTCGCCAGGCGGTGGAATAACAGCCACCGGCGTCCGGCACCGACGATTCGCCGTCACCACGAGCCGTGATGCTCTGGCACCAAGCGCACCAGAGAGACGGACAGGACCAGGAGGAGTCCGAAGAGGAAAAAACTGTACGGCAGGGCACCCGAGCCGCTCAGCGCATCTTGATCGAATGCGGTCGCGGCCGAGACCGACAATACCGTCCCGAACCTCCGGCACATCGTGCGGATGGCGGCGATCTCGGACACGCTGTTCGGCTTGAGGTGCAAGCCGGCGTTCCGGCTCGCCGGATCACCGAAACCGCTCCCCACGCCGACGACTCCAGCGCTGAGGATCAACCAGCCCACGGACATCCACCCCAGGAAATGACTCGCCGAGAGCATGAACATTCCAACGCCGCCGACGACCCCGTTGACGACCAATGGCAGGCGATATCCGGACCGGCGAACAAGCATCGCCCCGGAAATCGACATCGCCACCGAACACACAGCGGAGACGCTCAGCAACGAGCCGGCCGCCACCGCGGAGACTTCGACACGAGACGCGTAGTAGGCCGGCAACAGCGAGAGCATGCCGGCTACGCCGCCGCCGAAGACGATTCCGAAATAGTTGACTCCGGCAAATCGTCGGCTCATGACGAGGTCGGGGTCGATGATCGCGCGCGCAGCGTGTTTCATGCGCCACCAGAACGAGAGCCCGAAAACGAAGGCGAGAGCGAGCAGCACCGTGACGGCAAGTCGCCGCCCGTCGTGCCCGGCGGACAGTAGCGAACTCATCACCATGATGCAGCTGAACGAACCGGTGAGCGACGCGAGGCCCCACCAATCCAGATCCATCGTCGGTCGCGGCCGCCTCCTGTCGGCCTGCTCCGTCGGAAGGATGGTTCTGGCGACCAGGTACAGGACCGCCGCAACAGGAACGTTGATGCAGAAGATCCATCGCCACGACAGGGCCTGGACGATGACGCCGCCGACGACCGGTCCCAGGATCGTTCCGGTCTGGAACACACTTCCGAACAGGCCGACAGCTCTGTCGCGGTTCTTCGCGAAACTGCGAACGATGATGCCGGTGGCGGCAGGAACGATGCCGGCCGCGACAGCGCCTTGAACCATCCGGAATGCGATCAGCTGCGGCATGGACGTTGCCAGGAAGCAGCCGAAGGAACACACGCCGAACGAGCCGACGGAAACCAGGAACACCACTCGGTTGCCGAAGGTTTCGCACATCCTCGCGGCGACCGGAAGGACGACGGAGTTCGTCAACGCGTAGCCGGTCAGAGACCAGCTCGCCCAGCTCAATGACGTCGACAAGTCGATTTGGACCGAGTGAAGCGCGGTCGCCACCATGGTCGAGTCGATGGAGAGAACCAGGAGAGACAACGTGACCACCGCAAAGATGACGGCGTGGCTCGAGCCCTTCCGACTGTCATCGAATGCGGACAGCACGCTGGTCCCGCCCTCGGCTACATCGATCGCACAACCGGATCATTCCTTCGACGCAGGTGGCCGCCGGACTGTCTCGTCACCGAGTCTGTTGTGCCAAGGGATGGTCTTCACTCCGGCTTTTCGTGCCCGGTCGTCGCGGTCCAGTGGCAGAGAAGTTGGATCTCCATGGGCGCCCCGGACGGCAGGCTGGACACCCCCACCGCCATGCGCGCCGGCGGTGGCCCGCCGACCTCGTCCAGCACTCCGTCGGTCACGAAGTCGGCCACCATGCTGTGTCCGGTGAACGGCTGGCGGGCGTGCAGATATACCCACAGACTCGTTGCGGCACTGATCACCCCGCCGGCGGGGAGGACACTGCGGCAGGCGGCCACCGCACGCGCCGCGGAGATCCGTGCCAGTTTCGTCACGAACCCCGGATCAGCAACCATGTCGTCGATGGGCCCCACGGCAACCGGCCTGTCGTCCTCAGTCCTCGGCGTGATCCCGGAAGACAGGACGAAGTCGCCGAGGACGGTCGCAACGGCATAGCGGCCCACCGCGTTCACCATCACACCACTTCCTCTGTCGGGATCACGCAGCACCTCGTAGCGCCGTCGGCGCCGGAAGCGCGACAGGGCGCCACCGGCACGGGCTCACGGCGAGACATCACGATTCCGCGCGATCGAGTGCAGCAGTTCGGCGAGAATGACGGATTTCATTTTCAACGTGTCGACCAACGCGTATTCCTCGTCTCCGTGCGCGCCACCGCCGTGCACGCCCATCCCGTCGATCGTGGGAACGCCGAGTGCGGCGACGAGATTCGCATCCGAGGCACCCCCGGACGACCCGCGCACCAGCGGGTAACCGACTTCCGCCGAAATCTTCATCAACAGGTCGATGAACACATCGGCTGCCTCGGAGTCCTGGAACGGTGGTCGATGGAAATGTCCCGTCAGCGTGCAGACTGCGCCAGGTACGTACTCCCGGCTTGCCAACTGTGCGAACGCGGACTCGATCCGCCGTTGTTCCGAAACCGATTTCACCCGGACGTCGACGCGACAGGTGGCACTTTCCGCCACGACGTACGGGTGCGTGCCACCGCGGATCTCACCGATATTCACCGTGGTGCCCGAGTCGAGGTCCGCCATCCCGACGATGTCCGCGATGCGCGCGCAGAGGTCGTTGATGGCGCTGATACCCTTTTCCGGCTCGACACCCGCGTGTGCCGGTCGGCCTGCCACCGAGAACTGGAAGATGCCCACGCCCTTCCGCTCGACCGTGATGGCGCCCTTGCTGTCTCCTGGTTCGAAGACGAGGCAGAGGTCCGCGTCCCGGGACACGTCCACGATGACGTCACGTGATTCCGGCGAGCCAGGCTCCTCATCGGCATTGACGACGAAGACGAACTCCACGTTGTTGGAACCGACGGTGTCCAAGTACATGCGGAGACCCGTCAGCGCAATGACCAATCCACCCTTCATGTCGAGGACTCCGGGCCCGGTCACCCGGCCAGCCGTCGCCGTGAACGGACGCTCCGCAACCGTGTCGTCCCCGAATACCGTGTCGCTGTGTCCGATGAAGACGATCTTTGCGACCGGATCACCCACCGCGGGCAGCAGCCGGCCGACGACGGTGTCGGCGTAGCTGTCGTGTCCGACTCGTTCGACGGTCATTCCCAACGCGCCCAGAGTGCTCTGGAAGAAGTCCTGCAGTTCGTTGCACAACTGCTTGTTCGTCGAGGGGCTGTTGCTATTCGTGATCTGTTCCCACATCGCGAACGCGTCGTCGTGATACCGATCCCACTGGTCCAGTTGTCGCACTGAGCCGGCTGTCATTTCAGGCCTCCTACTTCACAATCAGTTCTTGCGGAAGGTCGGACAGCGTGCGTACCCCTGTGTCCGTCACCACGACAGTGGAACTCAGCCCCAGGCCGAAAGCGCCGGGCAATCTCAACGCGGGAGGGAGGTGAAATACCATGTTCTTCTCCAGCAGGCGTTGGTCGCCCTGCTTCAGGTCGAAAAACTTCCCTTCGCTCCACGTCCGGAACCCCAGACCGACGGAGTAGCCCATGCGCTTCTTGAACTCGTCGTGAAGGCCCGCTCCGTCGATGACCTGCTGCGCCGCGTTATGCACATCGCCGGACCTGGCGCCCGGCCGCATCACGGCCAACGAGGCCTGGAGTGCGTCACGGCACACATCGAACCGGCGTCGGACATCGTCTCCGACCGATCCGATCACCACGCTTCGCATCAGTGGCGAGAAGTAACGGAAATGGCATGCCCCGAACTCGAGGAGCACAACGTCACCGTCGATGAGTTCCCGCCGGCAGAACGTGGTATGCGCAACGCTCGATCGCCGCCCCGACGTCACGATCGGATCGTTCGCGAGCCACTCGGATCCCGCCTCGATCATCGCCCGATAGCCCGCGGCCGCAATATCGTTCTCGGTAACTCCGCTCCGGGCCGCGGCATATGCGGCCAGCAGCCCGGCATCGGTGTAGGCAGCCGCCCGTTCGATCGCCTCGATCTCCGCATCGCTCTTGACCACCCTGGTACCACCCACGGCGTTGGACACGTCGGCGATCGCGCCCCCGTCCAACTTTTCGGTCAACATCCGGAACGCGCTCATGTTCAGCGACGCGAGTTCGGCGCCGATGGTGACGCTTCGCCCGTCTGCCAGCTCCAGCAGCGTCCGGCAGACCAGCTCCAACGGATCGTCGACGTCGGTGAACGTGGCGACCGCCGACACGTAGCTCGTGGCCGCCGCGAGGGCGGACTCCAGTTCGCGTAGAACGAACACTATCGAGCCACGACGCTCCAAGCATAGGTACGACGGCGATTCGCCGAAGGTCTGATATCCCGTCGCGTAATAAATCGATTCCGGCGACGTGAGAAGCAGAACGTCCACCTCGGGCGGTACGGCCTCGAAAATCTTCGTGAAGCGGACCGAATATTCGTCCGGATCGAACATATTCTGCTTCACAGATTGCATGATTCGACTCCTTCTAGAATGGCATTCTTTGGAAAGTCCGTGCAGCATTTATCACCGACGGAACGACGTTTGTTATCCGCTTCCAGACCTCAGTGGCGAGCAGTGATCACGTGCCGAAACCGACTCGGGACAGGCAATTCATCACGATCCAGAGATTTCAAAATATGATTGGCCACGACCCGCGCGTCGAACTTGTTACTCCCCACGACGCCGCGGCCGCCACTGCGGGCCCAACCCACCTGGTAAAAGCCCGTCGTGATGAGTGCGTCTTCATATCCAGCGGGCATCGGCAGCCGGCCTGGAGCGGGCCTGTCCGGCGTGAATCGATCGCGACGAGTTTGCCCGATCGCCATGATGACATTCGAGGTTTCCAGCATGGTGCGGTCCGTGCCGGTGTCGCGCAGGCCGCCCGGCGAATCCTCCGGTTGTGCGCTTGCGGTCAGCTCGACGGACTCCACTCGTGACCGGCCGTTGATCCTGGAGACGACAGCATTGAAGATGAATGTCAAAGATCGGACTGCGGGCGACGCGGTCGTCCGCTGACCTGCCACGTCGAGCAACAGCCTGACACTGTCCGCGGTCCGCGCCCGACCGTCTTGTTCGGCATCGTGCCGATGCGTTTCTTCCACCAATCCCTCGACGCGGATGTGCAGATCCGGCATCGACGACAGTGCCAGGAGTTGGCTGTAGCTGAACGCCACACTGTCCAGGCCTCGCCGAGCGACGAGAAACACCTGCTCGAACCGATGAGACGCCAAGGATTGAGCGACCGCCGCGGGCAGCACTCCGCCGCTGTACGCTTCGTCCGGATTGAGCAGAGCACGCGCAGCGTCCAGAGCCACGTTGCCCATCCCCAGGATCACGGCGGTGGTGCCGGTCAATCGGACCTCGCCGTCGGCAACCCCCGGGTGGCCGTTGAGCCAATTGGCGAATTTCCGCCCCGTCACGACGCCGGGCAGGTCGGCGCCGGGGATCGGCAAGGTGTTATCCACGTCGGCACCGGTCGCCCAGACGACGGCGTGGTAGCAGTCTCGCAGGTCTTCCAGCCGAACGGTCTGGCCCACTTCGATCCCGGCGTTCAGGGTGACATGGGGCCGGGCCAACACCGACCCGAAAAGGTGCCTTGCCTCCTTCGTTTCCTGGTGGTCCGGCGCGACTCCGTACCGAACGAGCCCGAACGGATCGTCAAGAGCTTCGAAGATGTCGACCACAACTCCGCGGTCCGACAGCTCCGCCGCCAGGTAGCAACCCGCTGCTCCTGCTCCGACAATCGCGACGGCGACGTCCGGTCGGAGCGGAGCATCGACGATCCAGCCGTTGTCATACGGGGAGACGGGCTCCTTCGTCGGTGAGCGTTCGAAGAATCGCCGATTGACGTCGGCGAAGTTCCTGGCCAAGCCGACGAGCTCGTTTTCGTGCGTGATGGCCCCCACCGGACATTCGATCACGCACGCCCCACAGTCGATACAGGCCTTCGGGTCGATGTACAGCTGGTCCGCAGACTCGAAGCCGGGTTCGCCCGGACGGGGATGGATGCACTGCGCCGGGCACACTTCCACACAGGATGCGTCCTTGCAGCAGGATCCATCGATGACGAACGCCACCTATTCCACCTCCTTCACTCCAGCGGGCGCCGCGCTCTTCACTCCAGCGAGTGCCGCGCTCGGGTCGTTATCAGCGGCTCAGTACCGAAATCATCGTGTCCAGACCCTCCGACCATCGGGCTTCGTCCTGCGCGAAGCACAAGCGAAGGCTGCGTTCGCCGGATTGGCCGAACTGGTAGCCCGGGTTGACGACGAGTCCGGCTTCGCGCTTCAACAGCAGCGACGCTTCGCGTGCACTCATGCCGTTGACGAGGTCCGGATAGATGTACGCCGTGCCCCACGAATGCATCGGCCTCAAGACGCTCGACGCCGACAGACGAGTCGCGGTCATATCGCGCAAGTTCTCGTATTCCTTCACACGCTTCGCGACGAACTCCTGGTCGTCCTTGAGCCAGTGCCGCAGCAGGTGCTGCGCATAGGCCGGGGCGCGAAGGGCCGTGACCGATTGGAGATCCTCCATGAGATCGATGGCTGCCGTGGGGGCGACCGCCACGCCGAGCCGGTAGCCCGACAGCGACTCGGTCTTGGACGGGCCCAGTAGCGTAATCGTCCGCTCGGACATGCCGTCCAGCATCGCGATGTGGTGATAAACCTCGTCGTCGTAGACGAGCCGGCAGTACAACTCATCGGCCAGCACCGTGACATCGTGCGCGTTGGCCAATTCGGCAATTCCGCGGAGGCACTCCTCGCTGAATATGGCACCGGTCGGATTATTGGGATGCGAAAAGACGAACATCCGAGCGCCTCGCATGGCATTTGCAAGAATGTCCTGATCGATGTACGGCCGCCCCTCCGTCGGGAAGACGATCGGCACGCGAATCACTTCCGCACCGAGGTAGCGCAGGGTCCGCTCGGTCGACAAATAGTCCGGCTCAGGCAACACCACCGTGTCGCCGTGCTCGATGATCGACGCAAGGGCGACGAAAAGCGCTCCCTGGGTGCCCGGCGCGAGCATGACGTTCGCCTCGTCCACGTAGCGGAGTCCCAGCACGGAGGACACATTCTCGGCGACATCGGAGACGACGACGGAGTCCCCCCGATAGGGGGTGTACGTCATGCCGCCACCGGACGCTGCCGCAGCAAACGTGTCCAGGGCCCACTCCGGCGCGGGGAATCGGTTCGTGTCCGCGTACGTCAGGTCAAAAATGGCCGCGCCAGCGGTTTCGTGTTCGAGTTCTCTTTCGGCCGCTCTCAGCGACAGTCCGATGGTTCCTTTCAGGTTGTCACACATCAATGCCTGCATGCGACTGGGCGTGGCCATGGATTGACCGGTCCTTTCCCTACTAATGGTGAGACTCAACAGAAGAAGTGGCTATTGCTCCCGGCCTTCGGCACTCAGAATGCCGTCGAGCACCTTGTATCCGTTTGCGACATGGCTGGACGCAGCCGATCCAGCTCCCTCCGCGTCCTTCGCCTCCAGAGCAGACAGAATTGCTTTGTGTTCCTGGACGGACGTATGCATGCGCTGTTTGTCCCGCATATAAATGATGATGTACCGATCCGACAGGTTCCGTAGATTCCGGTATATGGATAGGCACTGCGGCAAATCCGCATGTTCGAACATGGCGTCATGAAACCGCCGGTCCGCTTCTCGCGCCAATTCTCCGTTACCGTCCTCGACGGCGTTCCGGTGTGCTGAATACAGTTCACGCAGTTGTGTGATATCGGTGTCCGAGGCCCGATGGGCGGTCTCCGTCGTCAAAATCCGCTCGATCGCCTCGCGCGCGACATACACGTCCCTGAGGTTCGACCGTGTCAATGGGGCCACCCGCCATCGCATGTGCGGCTCATGTTCCAGAAGTCCTTCGCCGAGCAGGCGATGGAACGCCTGTCGCAACGGAACGGAACTCACGTTCAGGCGTTCGGCGATCTCGAGGTGGTCCAGTGTCGAGCCGGGTGGCAGGCTCCCATCCAGCAGCCATCCGCGCAACATCATGTACGCGTAATCCTGTTTCCGCATCGCAATGGTTGCCGCGGAATCGGGCCACGTCGATTCCGAGATTAAGCTCATCGGACTACTCCCACTATTTCTTGACTTCATTCGATTGATGTCGACGGATGGTCGGCAGTTCTGAACAATTTCCTCGTTTGTCGCCAACTAATCGAATCGAAGACGGTGGCGACTTGTCCATGGACGGATAATCGCTGCGGTAGTGCGCGCCGCGACTCTCCTTCCGCAGTTGAGCCGCGAAGAGCGAGAGGCGCGCCGAGTCGATCAGGCTTTGTATCCGGAGCCACCGCGGCCGGTCCCGCTCGTATAGGTCGACGTCGCAGGAATGCAGGCTGTGGAAGCGCGCGAACTGCTCGTCCCCCCAGGCGAGCGACGCGTGATCCCGAATGAGGCCCAGCGACTTCCACGCTGTCTCTTGCAGGTCCTTGACCCGCACACCTGGCAGCGATTCCGGTCGGGACACCGGCTTGGGGCTGGTATCCACACAGCTCGCGGATCCGGTGCTGTCGACCCGGCGGACCTGAGCGGCGTGGTCCGCAGCGAAACGGCCCGCTCGTCGACCGAAGACGAGCGCGTCGGTCAAGGAGTTGTTTGTCAGGCGGTTCGCGCCGTGCAACCCGCCGGCCGCTTCGCCCGCGGCGAAGAGCCCGTCGATCGTCGTGCCGCCCTGTTCATCGATCTCCAGTCCACCCATGAAGTAGTGTGCCTCGGGCCGGATCACGAACGGGTAGTGCTGCGGATCGATCGCACGGCGTTCCAGCGCGCGCACGACACGATAGTTCGTTTCCGCCAGCGCCTGTCGCGTCACCTCTGACAGGTCGAGCCGCACGCCACCGTTCACGTCTCGACCTTCAGTGATCTGCTTGTAGATGCCGCGCGCAGCGATATCGCGGGTCGTGGCCTCCGCGTTCTCTGGATCTTCGTCGAGCATGAACCGCTCGTTACGCGAGTTGTAGAGCTTGCCTCCGACGATGAAGGTCGAGGGCTGGATGGCGACGCGGCTCTTCGAGAACGGGTCGACGCAACGATATGGGTAGAACTGGATGAATTCCATGTCGCGCAGCACAGCGCCCGCCCTGAGCGCAGCGGAGTACCCGATTCCGTAGAGGTCGATGGGATTGCTCGTCACCGGGAAGAGCTGTCCGCATCCCCCGGTCGCGATGACTACCGCGGACGCGCGGACCGCCATCCGCCGGCCTCGCCGGAGGTCGAGGAGCCGCGCTCCCACCACCGCATTGTTCGCATCGTCGAGGAGCAACCCCTCGAAGACGTGGAACTCGGCGATCCGCACGTCGGTGCGACGCAGGTACTCGGCCATCGGCACGGTGTACGACGTGCCCATGTGATGTTCGGCTTCCAGGCTTCTCGGCCAGCTGTGTTCCGACGAACGGGAAAACCTCAGCTCACCGCCGGCGGTCTGCCTGAACCGGCCCCCCAGCGATCGAGCACGGCGCACGGCGTCACTGCTGCCGTGACACAGCAGGTCGACCAGGCGCTTGTCGGACATGCCCTGACCGCTGCGCAGGGTGTCCGCAGCGTGCAGGGCGCTGTCGTCACCGTGATCTTCGAACGACGCCGCCAGTCCGCCGGTGCTCATCGCCGATGAGCTATCGCGACCCAGCCTCTTCGGCGTCACGATGCTCACCGATGCGCCGGTCTCGTCGGCGGCGATCGCGCTCATCAAGCCCGTGAGGCCGCTACCGACGACGAGCACATCGGTGACTTCGTCGAACCGTACACGTATCGTCATATCAGACCGTCTGGCCTATTCTGCCCGCGATGTGCTGGTACTGCGCGCGCGCCGAATGACGGGCGGCACTGTCGGCCTGGGCGCGTGCCCATTTCACCTCGACGCCCTGCTGCCGCAGGGCATCGTGATCGCATCCACCGGGTGGGGACACCAGGTCGATTACAAGGGATCCGCGCCGCGCGGAGGCGGCGATGTCCCGATTGATCAGCTGGGCGGAAGCAGTCAGGAAGATGATGTCGTGCGCCGACATCGTCTCCTTGAGCGCCGTCGGTTCCGTCGTCACCACTCGGTGTCCGAGCGACGCGGCACGCACCCGGCTCTCCTCCCGCCGAGCGGCCACGGTGACGTCGGCGCCGAATCCACTGAGGAACTGCGCCAGAAGCTGACCGATCCGACCGTATCCGACCACGGCAACGGCACTGTTTCCCAAAGTCTCCGCGGTACTTGAGATCGCAAGCGCCACCGCGGCTTCGGCAGTGGGTATCGCATGCTGGACCTGCAGCACATCGTCATGACCCATCTCGCAGATTCGCACCTGCGCCTCTGCCTCGAGGTTCACCAGGCCCGCCGTATCCCGGCCGAGGAAGATCTGGGCGCCGGGCTGAGTCAGCGACAGGACTTCCTTCGTCAGCACGATAGGTGCCGGCGCGTGCGGGGCGAAGAGACTGCCGTCGACGCCCAGACCCGGCATGGGGCACACCACGACAGCAGCACCCGCCACCGCTTGCTCCACACTCTCGGCGAGTTCCAGGCCCAGTCCCGACATGTCGACCGTGCCGAAGATGCTGAGCTGTGCACCGGCCTCCAGGAACGAACGGGCTATCTCCCGTTCACGATCACCGCCGCCGAGAATCGCGACGCGGATCCGCTCGAGTTGAGTCACAAATCATCACACCATCCCGGCGGGCATAGCCGTCGTTGCTATGCCCGCCTCCAGGCACGGCACCGGACGTCGAGTCCGAACCGCGCATTGTCCGTCTCAAAGGTCGACGAGTGATCCGTCGATCCCGGGTCTGCATCAGCCCGCCAAGCGCTCCTTCGCCGCGTTCAGGTACTTGTTCGTCCACAGTCCGCCGATCTCGCTGGAGGGCTTCTCGTCGAGCTTGAGCAGTCCGTACTTGAACAGCACGTCGAGCGAGTGCGAGACCATCTCCTCGCTCAGGTTCAGATCGACCGGCAACGCGGGGAGCATCTCTTCCAAGCCCACCCGCACGACCTTCGGATCCATCTCCGGGAAGTATTTCTGCAGGTCTGCAACAGCCTGATCGAAGTCGGAGTGGATGTACTCGATGGCCATCAGCATGCCCTGGATCATCCGGATGGTGGCTTCTTCGTTGTCCGGATCAGCCAACCAGCTCTCGCGCACACCGAGGCCCGTGTCGGGCATGTTCGCCAGTTCGGGAATCTCACCCGTGGTTCCCCGGATGAAGATCGTTCCGAACCCCTCGATTTCGGGCACGTTCGGCGTCGGCGGCGTCAGCATGTACGCATCGATCGCGCCGGATTTCAGCGCCGCGTTCATCGTGCTGGCACCGCCCACCGTCACCAAGGTCCCCTCAGTGTCCGGATCGACTCCTGCCATCTTCATGTACATGCGTGCGTAGGAATCGGTCGGCGCGTTCGGCGCCGTGATGCCGATCTTCATCTTGGAAAACGCTTCGAGCTTCTTCTCGATGGGGTCGTCGACCGACACCCCGAGTTCCTCGAGAATTCCGTTGCGCACCACCGTGTTCAACGTGCCTTGGCTTCCGAGGGGCGCGACCTGGATGACGTCCCGGCCCTCCGCGCGACCCCGCGCCGCCGACTCGATCGATCCATAGCTATAGTCCATTTTCCCCGTGGACAGCAGGTTCGCGAGCTGGGCGCCGCTCTCGCCCGCCACCATCTCCACCGTCAGGTTGAGGTCTTTCCAAAATCCTTTGATGTCGGCGATCATCGGAGCCGCGGTATGGAACGCCGGGAACCAGCCGAACGTGACGCTCAACGGTTTCGTCCTGGTGTCGTCCGCGGGCTCCTCCGAACCTGCGTCCGTCGACGGCGCGGTTCCGGTAGTGGCGGACGAGGAGCTGCCGGACGTCGTCTGCGCATCCGATGTGCGCTGATCGGTGCTGCCGGAGTTGCCGCACGCGGCTGCCGCGATCAGTACGGCGGCTCCCGCGAGCAATGCTTTGACCTTGCTCATTTTCAACATCAGTTTTCCTTCTGTCTCAGTGGAGAACAATGCGTTTTCAGAACCCAATCACGTGCTGTTCATTCCGCCATGGCAAAATTCGACGGTCGATCGTGGTCAGTATTGC
This sequence comes from Nakamurella lactea, assembly GCA_044463185.1. Classification (GTDB taxonomy): domain Bacteria; phylum Actinomycetota; class Actinomycetes; order Mycobacteriales; family Nakamurellaceae; genus Nakamurella; species Nakamurella lactea_A. The sequence goes on from JBIQMQ010000009.1 coordinate 17,818, forward strand.
GTTCATGAGGACCACGATGAGCATCAGCAAGAACACGCCGGCGAAGGCGCTTGCGGTGTTGAATCCGAGCGTCGCTCGATTGATGTAGAAGCCCAATCCTTTCTGTGCGGAGATGAATTCACCGACTACCGCGCCGATCATCGAGATCGGGACGGCAAGCTTGAACGAAGTGAAAATACTCGGTACCGCGCTTGGAATATTGACGCGCCACAGGATCTGCGCACGCGATGCCCCCAGAATTCGGGCGGCTTTGATCATCCCCGCCGGCGTGCGTGTCAATGCGTCCATCGTGCTGAGCAATACGATGAAAAAGACCATGAAACCGGAAATGGCGACTTTCGAGGCGATCCCCAGCCCGAACCAAATGATGAACAGTGGCGCGAGCGCGACTTTCGGAATGCCATAGATTGCCACCGCAATCGGCTGCACCACCGAATAACCTCTGGGTATCGACACGATGACGATCGCCAGGGCGATGGCCACGATCGACCCGAGGGCGAAGCCCAGGACAGCCTCCGTGGCCGTGTACCTGGCGTGGGTGAGCATGTCGGACTGCGTGAGCCCTGTGTACATCGCGACGGCGATGGCACTGGGCTTGCTGATGAACATGCCGTCCACGAGCCGGCCGGACACGATCTCCCACAAGGTCAATGCGATTGCGACGAGAAGAAACTGTGCCGTGTACTTCTGCGTCCGGTTGCGGCGCTCCCTGCCGACATGCTCGGCGACAGCCTGCTGGATGATGTCGGAACCCAGACGCGGAAGCACCGGCGATGCCGTTCCTCCGACCTGTGTGTCAGACGTTTCACTCTTAACGCTCGGCATCATGTACCTCAGCAAGAACTTGGTCGTAGATCGAGTTGAAGCCAGGTGTGTCATGGATATGGAAGACATCACGGGGCCTCGGCAGATCCACCTTGATGATGTTGCTGATATGCCCGGGATTCTTACCGAAACATATAATTCGATCCGCCAGCGTGATCGCCTCCACGACGTCGTGCGTCACGAAGACGACCGTCGGTCGGGACTCCATCCACAGATCGAGAAGTTGCGCTTGAAGATTGAGTCTCGTCTGGGCGTCGAGCGCACCGAACGGCTCGTCCATCAGGATCGCCCGCGGATTCATGACGAGGGTCCGGATGAGGGTCGCCCGCTTTTGCATGCCTCCGGAGAGTTGATGCGGGTAGTGATTCTCGAACTTCGAGAGCCCGGCCCGACGGATGTAGTCGGCGACGGTATGCGATATCTCGTCTTTCGGAACGGACCCCAGTTGCAGACCGAACGACACATTTTGTTCCAAAGTGCGCCACGGCAGGAGGGTGTCCTCCTGGGTGACGTACCCGATCTTCGTCTGAAGTCCGGTCACTCGGTCGCCCAGACAGCGAATTTCGCCGACTGTCGGCAGAATACTGCCTGCGATCATATTGAGGACCGTGGTCTTGCCGCAGCCGCTCGGACCGATGAAGCACACGAACTCGCCGTCTGGAATCTCGAGGTTCACTTCTTGGACCGCGATGACACCTGAGGTTTCGCCCTTGCTGCGCTTAACGAAGACCTTGGACACGTCCCGTACGTCGATCGCTGCTGTCACTCCATCCCTCCCGTCCCTACCTGCCTGAGTTTTGCTGAACGATAATTTATCAACGATCTAGTGTCAACAACAGGCGTCCGAACTGGGAGGCGTCAGCAACACGGGGAGGGCATGGCGCCGATCCGGCGCACGACGACGCGGGCCGCCGCTACAGCAGCGCCTTGAGGCCCTCTTCGCTCACCGTCGGCCGATCGCAGACGAAGCCCCGGCAGACATACCCGGCCGCCCGCCCGCCCTGCCCGTGCCGGCCCTCCAGCAACGGGCGGCCCGGCTCGTCGCCGTCGCCGACGTCGATCACCGCACCTCCCGGCATCGCCGCACGAGCGGCGGCCACCAGCGCATCCCGGTGCGGCCCGGACGGCCCGGCCACCGCGACCTGCACCGGCCCGGCCGTCATCGCCTCGGCCACGGCGAGATGCCAGCCGGCCGACCGCGGGAAGCGCTGCGCCAGGGCAGCCACCGAGGCGGCGATCTCCTCGGCCCGGTCCCGGAACTCGGCGTCGCCGGTCAAGGCGGAGACCGTGAGCAGCGCGTCCGACGCCGCGGACTGGCCGGACGGCACCGCCCCGTCCGTCGGGTCGCGCGGCCGGACGATCACCGATCCGGCGGGCGCGTCGAACCAGGTGCCGTCGTCGTCGCGGAACGCGGCGATCATCTCGCGCAGCGTCCCCCTGGCCTGGTCCAGCCAGCCGACGTTTCCGGTGGCCTGATAGAGCGCGGCGAACCCGCTGGCGAGTGCGGCATGGTCGGCCAACCCGGCGCGGGCCGAGCCCGGTCGGCCGTGGAAGGCACTACGCAGCCATCCGTGGTCGTCGCGGCAGATGCCGGTGAGCGCCTCGGCCGCCGCGGCGGCCGCGTCGATCCAGCCACCGTTGCCGAGGGTCGCGCCCGCCTCCGCCAGCGCGGTGATGGCCAGCCCGTTGCCGGCCAGGGTGACGATGTCGTCACGGCCTGGCTGGGGCCGATCGGACCGGATCCGCAGCAGGTCGGCGCGGACGCCGGCGAACAGGGCCGCGTCGGCGGGGTCGCGCAGCAGGCGGAGCACCTCGCCCTCCGGATCGGGTCGGGCGGGGTCGACGCCGAACGTCGCCAGGATGTCGGCCGCCGCGCCGCCCGGGACTGCGTCATCCTCGCCGCCGTACCTGCCCACCGCCGCACGCACGGCCGCCGCCAGCTCGTCGGCCGGCCACCGATAGGTGAGCCCCTCCACGCCGCCGGCGTCGGCGTCCAGCGATGCGATGAACCCGCCTCCGGCGGCGCGCATGTCGCGAAGTAGGAACGCCCCGGTCTCGTTCGCGATCCGCCTCGACAGATCCGAGCCCGTGATCCGGGCGTGGTGTGCGTAGACCCGCAGCAGCAGCGCGTTGTCCGTGAGCATCTTCTCGAAGTGCGGCACATGCCAGGAGGCGTCCACGCTGTAGCGGGCGAAGCCGCCGCCGAGTTGGTCGTAGATGCCGCCCCGGGCCATGCGTTCCAGGGTGAGCGTCACGGCGTCCAGTGCGTCCCGGTGGCCCGTGCGCTCGACGTGACGCAACAGGAACTCCAGCGTCAATGGCGGCGGGAACTTCGGCGCAATGCCGAAACCGCCGTTCGCCGGGTCGATCTCGACCAGCACGGCATCTCGCGCATCGTCCAGCCGCAGCGGAGACGTCGCCGCCGGCAGGGGCGCCGTCGCTGCCCGAAGGTGCGCGCCGACCCGTGACGCCGCCGCGCGCACCTCCGCGGGATCCCGCCGCCACGCGTCGGCGATGGCCCCCAGGAGCTGCAGGAACGACGGCAGCCCGGCGCGCGGCTGGCGAGGGTAGTAGGTCCCGGCGAAGAACGGCTCACCGTCCGGGGTGAGGAAACAGGTCAGTGGCCAGCCCCCCGAACCGGTCAGCGATTGCGCCGCCGTCATGTACACGGCGTCGACGTCGGGACGCTCCTCGCGGTCGACCTTGATCGGCACGAAGTCGCGGTTGATCACCGCGGCGGTGTCCGGGTCCTCGAACGATTCGTGCGCCATGACGTGGCACCAGTGGCAGGAGGCGTAGCCGACGGACAGCAGCACCGGGACATTTCGACGGCGGGCCTCGGCGAACGCCTCCTCGCCCCACTCCCACCAGTCGACGGGGTTGCCGGCGTGCTGGCGCAGGTAGGTGCTGCGTGCCTCGGCCAGCCGGTTCGCCATGGTGCTACCGCGCGTCGTCGGGATGCGGGCCGATGCGACCGCCCCGGTCCAGGGTGTCGATCTCGGCCATCTCCGATGCGGTGAGGGTGAGCTCCGCCGCAGCGAAGTTCTCCGCGATCCGCGAGGGCGTCACCGATTTCGGAATGGCGATGCTGCCGCGTTCCAGATGCCATGCGATCACGACCTGCGCCGCCGTGGCGTCATGCGCGCCGGCGATCCTCGTGATGACCTTGTCGGTCAGCAGGGCGCCACCCTGGCCGAGCGGCGACCATGCCTCGTGCGCGATGCCGTGCTCCGACAGGTAGCCGCGGGTGCTGTGCTGCGCCAGATACGGGTGCGTCTCGATCTGGTCGAGGGCCGGCACGATATCCGTCTCGTTCGCCAGGCGTTCGAGGTGGGCCGGGGTGAAGTTGGAGACTCCGATCGCCCTGGCGCGCCCGTCCGCCCGAATCTGCTCCAGCGCCCGCCAGGTCTCCACATACAGGTCCCGAGCCGGCTGCGGCCAGTGGATGAGGTACAGGTCGACATAGTCGGTGCCGAGCCGCGCCAGGCTGCGGTCGAACGCCTGCAGTGCGGCGTCATAGCCGTGGCTGCCGTTGCCGAGTTTCGTCGTGATGAACAGTTCGGCGCGCGGAATGCCGGATGACGCCACGGCGCGCCCTACCCCCTCCTCGTTGCGATAGAGGGCCGCGGTATCGATATGCCGGTAGCCGACCTTCAGCGCCTCGCCGACGACGGTCTCGGCAATGTCGTCGGGGACCTGCCATACGCCGAACCCCAGCTGGGGGATGGAGGTGCCGCTATTGAGTGGGATGTCCGGGATCGTGGTCACGGCCCCCACGGTACCCACCGGCCCCGGCGTCCACTCGGCACCCGCCGGCGACGGGCCAGCGGCGCACGGCGTCAATCGGTGTCGGAATCCGGCCGGGTCGAGGACAGCGTCTTGTCCGATTCCCCTTCGGACGGCGCGCCGTCGGCGTCGTCGCCCGCCGGGCGGGAGTCGACCCCGGCGTCCGGCTGCTCGTCCGTGTCAAACGTCTTCGGCACCCGCTTCATGTGCCGATTCATCGACTTGATCAGGAAGAACAGCGCTATGCCCAGGAACAGCCAGATCAGCAGCCCGGCGGGCGCGGCCTTGCCCCACTCGGGTCCGCGACCCGAGGACGGGTCGTAGTCCCCCGGTTGCACCGACACCCAGGCGACCGCCAGCCGATTGGCGGCCTGTCCCACCGCAGCAAGCCCCTCGGTCCAGATCATCACACGCCCACCCGTTCCGTGATCCCCGCGAAAATGTCGTCCTCCGGGACGGAGGTGTCGACCTTCGACCAGACCAGCTCGTAGTCGTCGGTGCCCCAGGTCGCCGCCTCGACCTCGTGCGGCACCGCGAACCAGTGTTCGTCGTCCGGCGCGATCTGCGTGGCGTGGGCCCGCAGCGCGGCATCCCGGACATTCAGGTAGTCGCACACGTCCACGCGCGTGGTGATCTTCGGGGTGCGATCGGCACGCGCACTGCGGTCCATCCGCTCGAGCCACGCGGCGAACGGCTCGGTGCCGTTGAAGGCCTTCATCGCCGAGTTGATCGCCTCGAGGCGCTTCCGCGAGAAACCGCCGTGGTAGTACAACTTGAGCACCTGCCACGGCTCCCCGGCCTCCGGGAAGGCCTGCGGGTCGGCGGCCGCGTCCACGGCCGCCACCGACACCACGTGGGTGCGGATATGGTCTGGGTGCGGGTAGCCGCCGCTCTCGTCGTAGGTGATGACGACGTGCGGCCGCAGCGAGCGGATCAGCCGCACCAGCGCTTCGACCTCGGGCTCCGGATCCAGCGCCGCGAACGAGCCCTCGGGGAGCTGCCAGGTCTCCGGCGGCCCCTCGTGGTAGCCGGAGTCCTCGAACCCCAACCAGATATGCTGGACACCGAGAATCTTTGCGGCTTCGGCCATCTCGCGACGGCGCACGTCGGCGAGCGGCTCGTCCGTGAGGACGTACGACTGATTCAGGATGTCTCCACGCTCGCCCCCGGTGCACGACACCACGACCACCTCGGCGCCCTGTGCCGCGTACTTGGCGAGCGTCGCGGCACCCTTGCTGGACTCGTCGTCCGGGTGGGCATGCACCGCCATGAGCCGTTTGGGCGCGGCGCCGCTGCGACCTGCCTCGTTCACACTTCTCGATCCCTTCTTGCGCACCCTCGTCTGGGCTCCATTGTCCCCGACACCGTGCGCCGCGCCGACAGGCATCCAACAGCTGCCTGAAATCGCCGGCGGAGGCGGTCTCCGTATCGGCGGCCAGCCATCAATTTTATGCTGGTGGCGGCGCTGCTGTGGTAGACTCGTCCCGTGAGTGCGGCTCCGTCATGGGGCCGCACCATTGTCTATAGCACCGTCTATAGCAGTTGTGTGCAGCGTCGTTGCGGGCGATGACCCCGTCGTGCGGACACCGTCCGTACCCGGGATCCGACCCAGCGTCGCGCGGCGGGCACCACCTGCCGCCGCACCCACATCAGGCCCGCGCAGCTTCGGCCGCGCGGGCCGCCTGCGCATAGTAAGGAGTGATCATGACGGCAGCGCAGCAGCCCTGGCTCACCCAGGACGCCTACGACCGCCTCAAGGCGGAGCTCGATGAGCTCGTCGCGAACCGTCCGGCACTGGCTGCCGAGATCAACGCACGTCGCGAAGAGGGCGATCTGAAGGAGAACGGCGGATACCACGCGGCTCGCGACGAACAGGCTAAGCAAGAGGGGCGTATCCGGCAACTGCAGGAGCTGCTGCGGGTGGCCAAGGTCGGTGTGCGCCCGGCCGACGACGGGATCGTGGAACTCGGCATGGTCGTGACCATCGCCTACGACGGCGACCCGAACGACACCGAGACGTTCCTGTTGGGCTCCCGCGAGGAGGGTACGCACGGCGACCTCCCCGTCTATTCGCCGCAGTCGCCGCTGGGCAAGGTCATCGTGGGCGCCGCACGCGGTGAGGCCCGCGAGTACGAGCTGCCGAACGGCAAGCTGCAGAAGGTGACGATCGTCGAGGCCAAGCCCTTCGAGTCCTGACCCGGAGCCGCTAGTCGTCCCGGTGCACCGTGAGCCCGGCGGCGACCAGGGCGGCCTGGATCTCCCCGCCGTGGTCGTGTCCCTTGCATTCCAGGCTGAGCCGGACTTGCACGTCGCCGAGACGCAGCCCGGAGCCGACCCGTGAGTGCACCACGTCGATGACGTTGCCGCCCGCGTCCCCGACCAGGCCGAGCATGCGCGCCAGCGAGCCCGGCCGGTCGGGGATGTCCACGCGCAGCGATAGGAACCGGCCTGCGGCCACCAGGCCGTGTTGCGTCACGTGCATCAAGAGCAGCGGATCGATGTTGCCGCCGGACAGCACCGCCACCACCGGGGGCGTGAAGACGCCCGGATTCGCCAGGATCGCCGCGACGGGCGCGGCGCCGGCCGGCTCGACCACCATCTTGGCCCGCTCCAGGCACAGCAGCATGGCCTGGGAGAGCTCGCCCTCGGAGACGGTGACGACGTCGTCCACCCGCGATTGCACCAGCGAGAACGTCAGGTCGCTGGGCTGATCGACGGCGATGCCGTCGGCGAGTGTCGTCATGGACCCCAGCCGCACCGGATGGCCGGCCTGCAGCGACGGCGGCCAGGCCGCGGCCGCCTCGGCCTGCACGCCCACCACCCGCACCCCCGGCTTCACGCCCTTGACGGCGGTCGCCACCCCGCTGAGCAGCCCGCCGCCGCCGGCCGCGACGACGACCGTGGCCACATCGGGGACCTGTTCGACGATCTCCAGGCCGACCGTGCCCTGACCGCGAATGACGTCGGGGTGGTCGAAGGGGTGCACCAGCACCGCGCCGGTGTCGGCGGAGAACTGCCGCGCCGCGGCGAGGGAGCCCTCGATGGTCTCGCCGACCAGGTGCACCGTGGCGCCGTAGGAGCGGGTCGCCGCCAGCTTGGCGATGGACGCGCCGACCGGCATGAATACGGTGGCCTGCGTGCCAAGCATGCGCGCCGCGAGCGCGACGCCCTGCGCGTGGTTGCCGGCGGACGCGGCGACCACGCCGCGGGCGCGCTCCTGGTCGGTGAGCCGGGCGATGCGGGTGTAGGCGCCGCGGATCTTGAACGACCCGGTGCGCTGCAGGTTCTCGCACTTGAGGAACACGGGCCCGCCGACAGCCTCCTGCAGCGGGCGGGAGGAATCGACGGTGGTGCGCCGGACGACCGGCGCAAGGAGTTCGGCGGCGGCGCGAATCTCGGCAAGGGTGACGCGGTCCATGGTGGGAATCTTGCCACCTGTCGCCGCGGGTGCCTGAGCCGGCAGAGCGCCCCTCTCAGTCATCCCCAGCCAAGTGATCAGAGCCGCCAGTAGCGGTCGGGATGCAGCACCACGGCGGCGGCGCCCAATACTCCGACGTCTCCGTCCAGCTCCGCCCGCACCACCCGTGGCTGCTGCGCGTAGCCGAGTCCGGCGTGGCGGCGGTAGGCCGCGTCGAGGGGTGCTGCCAGCAGGTCGAAGGCCCGCGCCACGCCGCCGCCGATCACCACCCGCTGCAGGTCGAGTACCGTGACGGCGCCGGCGACCGACATGCCGATCGCGGAGGCGGACCGCTCGAAGGCGGCCCTGGCCAGCGGGTCGCCGGCGCGGGCCGCGTCGGCCAGATCGGCCGCCGTGAGGCGGGTATCCGCCCCCGTCGGGCGGGCATCGGCCGCTGTTGGGCGGGCATCGGCTCCCGCGGCGCGCTGCTCCGCGTACCAGCGTGCGATCGACGTGCCGCTCGCGATGGCCTCCAGGCATCCCACGCCACCGCACGTGCAGGGCGGCCCTGAAGGATCCACCGAGACGTGCCCGATGTGCCCCGCATTGCCACTCGCGCCGAACACCACCCGGCCGCCCTCGATCAGGCCGCCGCCCACCCCGGTGGAGACGACCATGCCGAGCACACTCGCCGCGCCGCGCGCCGCACCCAGCCAGTGCTCGGCGATCACCATGGCGATGCCGTCGCCGAGCATGCGCACGTCCAGGCCGTAGCGGTCGACGAGGCGGCCCTGCAGCGGGAAATCCCGCCACGCGCCGATGTTCACCGGCGAGACGGTGCCGGCCAGCGTGTCCAGGGGCCCGGCGGTGGCCACTCCGATCCCGGCGAGGCCCAGCCCGAGGGCTGCGTCATGCACGGATTCCCCGGCACCACCCGCGGCCCGCAGCGCTCCATCGGCGGCGGCGCACACCGCGGCGAATACTGCGTCGGCGTCGGTGTCGACCGGCGTGGGGACCTGGTGCCGGCCCAGCACCTCGCCGCCCGAGGAGATGACGGCCGCGGCCAGTTTGGTGCCGCCGACGTCGATCCCGAGCGCGCGCATCGATGGGTCCGTCACGCGAGCGCGTCGGCGAGATCGGCCACCAGATCGTCGGGGTCCTCCAGACCGACCGACAGGCGGATCAGGTCGCCGGGCGCGGCCTGGTCGGTGCCCTCCACGGAGGCGTGCGTCATGGTCGCCGGGTGGTCGATCAGAGACTCGACCCCACCCAGCGACTCGGCGAGGGTGAAAAGCCTTGTGCGCGAACAGACTTCGACGGCTTCGTCGCGGCCGCCGGCGACCGTGAACGACACCATGCCACCGAATCGGCGCATCTGCCGAGCGGCCACCGCATGCCCGGGATCGCCGGGCAGGCCCGGGTAGTACACCCGGCCGACCCTGCGCTGGGTGTACAGCATCGCGGCGACCTTCTCCGCGTTGTCACAGTGCCGCTCCATCCGCACCGCGAGGGTCTTGACGCCCCGCAAGGTGAGCCACGAGTCGAACGGCGACGACATCGAGCCGACGGTGGTGTTGAAGTCCGCGAGCCGCTGGCCGAGCTCGTCGTCGTTCGTCACCAGCACGCCGCCGATCACGTCGGAATGGCCGGCGACGTACTTGGTGGTGGAGTGCATGACGACATCCGCGCCGAGCGCCAGCGGGTTCTGCAGGTACGGGGAGGCGAACGTGTTGTCCACGGCGAGCAGCACGCCGGCGTCGTGGGCGATGTCGGCCAACGCCGCGATGTCGGCGACGCCGAGCCGCGGGTTCGTCGGCGACTCGCACCACATCATCCGGGTGGTGGGCCTGAGCGCGGCGCGCACCGCGTCGACGTCCGCCATGGGCACCGGCGTGTAGCTCATGCCCCAGGGCACCAGGAGCTGATCGAGCATGCGGAACGTGCCGCCGTACCCGTCCGCGGGCACGATCATGTGGTCGCCGGTGCGCAACACGGTGCGCAGCATCGCGTCGATCGCGGCCATTCCGCTGGCGAACGCCTGCCCGTGCCGGCCGCCCTCCAGCGAGGCGAGCACCTGCTGGAGCGCGGTGCGAGTGGGGTTGCCGGAGCGGGTGTAGTCGTAGCCGGCGCGCAGCGAGCCCGGCTCGTCCATCGCGAACGTCGAGGTTTGATAGATCGGCACCGTCATGGCGCCGGTCGCAGCGTCGGGCTCCTGCCCGACGTGGATGGCGCGAGTGGCGAAGGCATCGGGCGTGGGCACGCGCATCAGTCTAAAGGCAACGTCGCTGGCCCCCGAGATGACCATCCTCATGCCTTCGGGCCGGCGCATGCCGGGAATCTCCCGCTCGCGCGGTGCGTTCCGATCGGTGAGGATAACCGTGAGCGGCGCCACACCGGAGGATCCTCAGGAGGTGGGAGATGAGCACGCACGCCCCTGCGGCTCACACCGGCGCCCGGCTGCGCCACGCAGCAGCCCTCGGCATCGGTGCGGTGACCGCGGGGCTGGCGGGCGCGGTGGGCGCCTCGCTCGCAACCCTCGTGTATCAGGCGCACGACGCCACCGGCACCATCGAAAACGCCGCGCGCACCGCGGCTCTCGCCCACGGGCTGATGAAAGCGGACGCCACGTTCCGCTGGCAGGATCTGCCACCTCGAGGCGACGGCGTCTACCTCCCGGACGGCAGCGGCCCGCGCGACACCGGCCCCGCCGGCACCCGGGTACTCGCGATGCTCGGCGATTCCACGTCGGTTGGCTTCGGGTGCACCGCGGCGGCGCAGGTGCCGGGCGTGCTGCTGGCCAGGGCCGCGGCCGCCTCGCTCGGTCAGCCGGTGCGGGTCATCTCCCGCGGCGTTGTCGGCTCCGTTTCGGCGGACCTCGAGGCGCAGTTGGCGCCCGCGCTGGGCGACCATCCCGACGCGGTCGCCATATTGGTCGGGGCCAACGACGTTCGCGACCGCGTGCCGCCGCGCCGCGCCGCGGAGCAGTTGGAGCGCGCCGTGGCGACGCTGCGCTCGCGTGGCATCGCTGTCGTCGTGGGCACCTGTCCGGACCTGGGCGTGATCCAGCCGATCCACCAGCCGCTGCGCCGGATCGTCGGAGCGTGGTCGCGAAGGCTCGCCCGGCTGCAGGAGCAGGCGGTGCACCGGGCCGGCGGAGTGGCCGTCGCGCTGGACCGTCTGGTGAGCCCGGACTTCTACGGCCGGCCGGATCTGTTCTACGAGGACGGCTTCCACCC
>JBIQMQ010000010.1:0-9271 GCA_044463185.1 Nakamurella lactea
AGAACGTGCTCAAGTACGACGAGGTGATGAACAAGCAGCGCACCGTCATCTACGAGGAGCGGCGCCGCGTGCTCGACGGCGAGGACCTGCACGAGCAGACCGGCCGCATGATCGACGATGTCGTCTCGGCCTACATCACCAACGCGACCGCCGTCGGCTTCGCGGAGGACTGGGACACCGAGACGCTGTGGACCGCATTGAAGACCCTCTACCCGATCACCGTCACTCCTGACTCCATCGCCGAGGAATACGGCTCGTTGACCGCGGAGACGTTGCAGGCAGCGGTTCTGGCCGACGTGCACCGGGCCTGGAAGGCGCGCGAGGACGAACTTGGCCCCGAGATCCTGCGCGAACTCGAGCGGCGAGTGCTGCTGTCGGTGCTGGACCGCAAATGGCGAGAGCACCTCTACGAGATGGACTACCTCAAGGAGGGCATCGGCCTGCGTGCCATGGCGCAGCGCGATCCGCTCGTCGAGTACCAGCGTGAAGGTTTCGACATGTTCTCCGCGATGCTGGATTCGCTCAAGGAGGAGGCCGTCGGCTACCTGTTCAACCTGCGCGTGCAGGTGGTGCCGAACGAGCAGCAGCAGGCCGGTGGCGCCGCGGCACCCGATGCCGCCGCGGACGGGGAGGCCCCGGCAGTGCAGGGTGGACAGAAGAAGGTCCGCGCCCGCATGAAGCCGGTCGCCGCGTTGCCCACCCAGCAGGCGGAGGCGGCCCGGGCCGCGGAGGCGAAGGCGGAGGCCCAGGCGGCACCGGCGGCGCTCAGGGCGAAAGGCCTCGAGGCGCCGGCCCAGTCCGCAGCGTCGTTCACCTACTCCGGGCCGGGCGAGGCCAGCTCCAGCGGTGGGCAGGCGAAGAACACGGCCCGCACCGGCACCGTGACCGCCACGAAGGAGCCGGGCCGCAACGATCCCTGCCCGTGCGGGTCGGGCAAGAAGTACAAGCAGTGCCACGGCCGGCCCACCGGCGCCGTCGCCGGCTGATCGAACGGGAACCACCGGCGCGCCGCGCCGGCTTTTGTCAGCCGACCTGCAGCGAGGCCACCAACCAGTGGCCTTCGGCCGCGCGAAGCTGCATGGCCATGGCCCGGACGCGCTGACCGCACCGGAACGCAGCCGACACCTCCGCGGTGCCGTCGGCCGGCTCGCATACCCAGACGGACACGAGTTGCGCGTCGCGTCGGTGGCCGAGCATGGGGAAATCCTGCAAGCCGTCGAAGACGCCGGCCGTGTAGTGGGGACGCAGCTGGGTGAAGGGCCGCTGTCCGGACAGCGCCTCGATCGTCGCCCGGATCAGGATGACGGCGGCATCCGACGCCGCCGGGAGGCTTTTGTGCGGGGTATCGGCGGGCGCTGCCCAGGCGATGCCGTCGATGCGTGACGGGATGATGCCGACCGCCGAGTAGACGCGGTGCGGCATGTCCACCGGACGTCCGCGCCGCTGTCCGGCGGGCATGCTCCCCACGCCGCGCCAGCGGCGGTGCACGATGGTCGGCGCCGGCCCGATCGGCGCGGCCGGCACGAGAGCCGCGTCCGAGCCGGCGCCGCCGGGCAGCTCCGCCGCGCTGTGGTCGCGCGACGACGGCACGCCGACGTACGGGTTGATCGCTGCTTCGTCGGGTCCGGGGAGTGCGACCAGCGGAGGTTCGCTGTCCGGGACGGGAAGGAGCTGCGGCAACACGCGCTGGCGTGGCCGCGGAGTGTCTGGCGGGGCGGATGGCGACGGGGCGGTCGCGCGGGTGGGACGGTCGAGCAGCGCTGCGGTCATCGGGGGAGCTCCTGATCAGGGCTGGGCAAAGTGGTGGGCACGGCGGTGGTGACCGGGGAGCCGGGTGCGGTCAGGACCTGTCCGGGTCGGATCAGGTTCGGATCGTCGCCGATGACGTCGCGGTTGGCCTGATACCACTCGTGCCAGGCGGCGTCGATCTGAGCCGCCGTGGCGTCGGCGGGAAGGTGCTCCGCGGCGATCGACCACAGCGAATCGCCGGCTCGAACGGTGACGCCGGCCGGGTTGGCGTGGGGTGCCGTCGCATCCGATGTGACGGACGGCGGCTCTTCGGCGGCGCTCGTCGGCGGTTCGGCGGGGAAGGTCGATGATTCGGCGGGGCCGGCCACTGCTCCGGGGCGAGGGGTCGGCCTTTCGGCGGCAGGGTCCGCCGCGGGCGATGCCGGGGATTCCGTCATCGTGGATGTCGCGCCGTCCTCGGACCCGATCGCACCGGTCGCCTGGTCGACAGCCTCGCTGGTAGTGGGCCAATCCAGATTGACGTTCAGCGCGGATTGTGTCCCGGTGGCTGGGGCGGGCAGAGCCGTGGGCGGGGCGTCGACCACGGTGGACACCGTCACGGTCGGCGCCAGCGGCCCCGGCTCGCCCGCCGCTGCCGACGTGCCGCAGGCGGTGAGCCCCGCGGCGATCGACAGCCCGGCCGCCGTCATCACCACCCGGCGCATCACCGTGGGCGTGATGCCGCGCAGGACGCGCCGCGCCGCCAGCCCGACGACGCCGGGAACCCGGGCACAGAGGACCGCCACACACACGGTCACGGACCAGGCCGCCAGTAGGTACGTCACGGACGTCGCCACGAGCACGGCGACAGCCCCCACGACGACGTCCGGCCTCGGATCCGTCAACAGTGCAACCTGGCCCGCGGGCGGCGGCAGTAGCAATGCCGCGGCGACCGGCCCCGCCAGCCCGATCAGCGTCGGCCACCAGGCGGCACCGTGCGACGGCGTGCCCAGGGCCCGGCGACCGACCCAAGCCGAACGCGAACCGTACCCCCGCTCGCGAAAGTAGCGAGAATAATGTGTAGTGACATCAAATAACATGAAAACGAGTCAAAGACATCGGCCTCATGCTGTCAAGGGCTGTGGACGAACTTGACGGCACGCCCCCGGAGTTGTCACCGTGGTCGCGTGCGATGGGAGCGGCTGTTCGCGGACTTGGAGGCGCAGTTCGACGACCTCGACGACGCGGAAATGATGGCGCAGCTCCCGGACCGGCAGCGCGGCGCCGCCGCGGACCTCACCCTGGTGCAGCGTTGTTGCGGCGCGATCGGCGCGGACGTACGGGTGCGAGTGCGGTCGGGACGGGTGCATGCTGGGGAATTGCGCACGGTCGGCGCGAACTGGCTACTGCTCGGACCGGCCGGCGGCGGCGAGGTGGTGATCGCCCTGGCCGCCATGACGGCGATCGAAGGCTTGCGCGCTGCGACGGGCGCCCCGTTGGGCGCGGTGGCGAGCCGGTTCGACCTGCGCCTGGCATTGCGCGGGATCGCGCGGGACAGATCGCCCGTGGTCGTCGGCGTGTCCGGCGCCGCCGAAGGTCAGTCCGGCACGGGTACCGACCTGTCCGGCACCATCGACCGCGTGGGGTCGGACTTCGTGGAGCTGGCGGTCCATGCCGTGTGGGAGCCGCGCCGCGCGGGAGCCGTTCGTTCGGTGCAGCTGCTGCCGCTCACCGCCGTGGACAGCGTGCGTGCACAGCCCCGGGCATGACGCCGGTTGCGCCCGCGCAAATCTCGATTCGACGCGTCGCCGCCGAGCGGCTCAGCGCACCTCGGCGTCGTCCAACGAGCCGCTGGCGATCGCTGCCGCAGTCCGCTGGTAGGCGGCGGTGATGTACTCCTCGAGCTTGGTGCGCTCCACCCGCCACTGGCCCCGACCGCCGACCTGGATGCCCGCCAACTCGCCGGAACGGACCAGCATGCGCGCCTGATGCTGCGAGACGTTGAGGATCTCGGCGACGTCGGCCAACGTGAGGAAGCGGCTGTCCGGCACGGTTGCCTCCATTTCTTGTCGTTCGATGCTCATTAAACACGAATGACGTCATCCCAGGCGGTTGTCCACAGATCCCGCCGACCAACTCGCCGCGACGCCGAAGGTCGCGCAGAATCGCCCACACCGGCGCTCAGCGGACGTAAGGTCCATCGTGAAGGGACGCATCAGCCTTAACGGACAAACCAGCGGGATCGGCGCGAAGGAGGAGACATGACGGTGACCGGGCCGCCCACACCACGCCGCATGACGCGGCCCAAGTGGTTGGACGTGCGGGTAGTCGGTGGCGTGCTGCTCCTCGTGGTTTCGATCGCCGTCGGCACGAAGGTGATCGGGGCGGCCTCGGAGACGACACCGGTCTGGGCCATCGTGCACGACGTCGCCGCCGGGACCGTACTCACCGGTGACGACTTGGCCGCGCGGGATGTGAACCTCGGAGCCAGCAGCGCGCTCTACGTGTCCGCGGACGCGGCGCTCTCCGGGCAGATCGTCAACCGGCCGCTGCACGCCGGCGAGCTGGTGCCGGTCGCGGCACTCGGTGAGGTCGGCGACTCCCGGGTGCTGTCGGTGTCCGTGTCCCCAGAGCATCTCGCACCGGGGGTCAGGCACGGATCCGTGGCGGACTTGTACCTCATCACGGGGCGGGCGGGGCTGGTGGGCAGTGAGGTCGAGACCCGGCTGCTGCACGACCGGGTCACGATCCAGTCCGTGACCGCGCCGGCCTCCGGTGGGCTGTCGGCCGCCGTATCGGGCGGCTACCAGGTGGCGCTGCTGCTGTCCGCGTCGGACGCCGACGCGCTGGTCCGGGAGCTGCCGCTGGGCGAGCCGGTGATCGTGCTGCACTCCGGCGGTGCGAGCGCCGCCGCCGGTCAGTGAGCGCCATGGCGACCGGAATCGTCACCGCGGGCGGCGGCCATGCCTGGGAAACCGGCGTGGTGACGCACATGAGCCGGCCCGGCGCGCCGCTGACGGTGGTGCGCCGCTGCGCCGACATCGCCGACGTGCTGGCTGTCGCGGCGACCGGGCAGATCGGCGCCGCGCTGGTGGCGGCGGATCTGCGCAGGCTGGACAGCGAGACAGTCAGCGAGCTTGCCGCGTTCGGCGTCCTGGTGGTGGCGGTCGCCCGGGCCGGGGACGGACGCAGACCCGAACTGCTCGGGCGCATCGGTGTCTCGGAGGTCCTGTACGACGACGCCACGCCGGACGCGATCGCGCAGGCCGTGCACGACGCGCTCGCGACCGGCGGTGACCGGCCGGCGGGTGAGCACCCCGGCACGGTGGTCGGGTCGGACCCGACGCGAGCGTTCGGGACCGCCGCATCGGATGCAGCAGCGGGCGGCGCGCCCGGGCCGCGATTCGTGCCATCCCGCAGGCCGGACCGCGCGGAGGTCGAGCTGGAATCCGGCCCGAGCGATGCGCCCCGTCGCAGATCCGCCCGTACGGTGCCGTGGGCACGGGACGGTCGCCCGGCCCATGCCGCACGCAGACGTCGGCGCGCCCGCCGCGCCCCGGATACCGCCCCGGAGGTGGACGCCGCGCCGCTGCACGGGATGTCGCTGGCGAACGGCGCGACGGGCCTTGACGACTCCGCCGACGGCGCGCCGCATGCCGCGGGTCGCATCGTCGCCGTGTGGGGCCCCGCAGGAGCCCCCGGCCGCAGCACCGTGGCGATGGGCCTCGCGGACCGGGTCGTCGCGGCCGGATCGTCCGCGATGCTGATCGACGCCGACGTCTACGGCGGGGTGCTCGCCAACGCATTCGGCCTGTTGGACGAGTCGGCGGGGCTGGCCGGGGCATGCCGGCTGGCGTCCGGCGGCCGACTCGGCCCCGCCGAGCTCGCGGGATTGTGTTGGCAGGTGCGGGACCGCTTCACGCTGCTCACCGGCATCGCCCGAGCGGACCGGTGGCCGGAGCTCCGGCCGTCGGCGATTCCGATGGTGCTGGATACCGCCCGCGCCTTCGCGGATCTGGTGATCGTCGACTGCTCCTCCGTCGTCGAGACGGACGAGGAGATCACCTTCGACACGCTGGCGCCGCGGCGCAACGGGGCCACGCTTGCGGTGCTGACCGCCGCCGACATCGTGATCGCCGTGGGCGCGGCCGACCCGCCCGGGATGGAGAGATTGGCCCGGGGCTATGTCGATCTCACCGCGACCGTGGCGGACGTGGACCCGATGATCGTGTTCAACCGGGTACGGCCAACGGCGGCGTCGGAGTCCGAACTGCGCGAGGCCAGCCGGAGGTTCTGCGGGTCGGAGCCGGTGGCATTCCTGCCGGAGGATCGGGCGTTGGTGGACCTGGCCTGGCGACGCGGGGTCGCCCTGTCGCTCGTCGCGTCCAAGTCCCCGCTCATCGGCGCCTTCGACCGGCTGGCGAGTGCGGTGGCGGCGGTGCCCGCGGGACGGTAGCGTGCGGGCACCGAGACCGCGGATATGTTGGGGTGACCGAGGCGGCCCTGGCGCCGCGGAACCATCGATCGGAGCCGTGATGCGTGTCTATCTGCCGGCGACACTTCCCCTGCTGCGGGAGTTCGTGGCCAGCGGCGTCTTCCAGCCGATCGGGGGCCTCGGGTTCGCCGTGACCGCGGAGCTGCGCGGTGAGTATCCCGGCGCCGACACCGAGGATCTCGAGTATGTGGCGATGCACGATGCCGCGCTCGCGTCGCTTCGGCTGATCGCCGCGGACGGCAGCGAGCCGGCGCGGGTCGTGCTGGCCGTCGATATCGCGTCGGGCGGAGACGGGGGTGACGCCGCGTCTGGCCGGGCCGGCGCTACCGGACCGGGTGACGACGCCGTGCCAGCAGCATCTGTGGCCGGCGCGCGCGGCGACCTCGACCGGGCGGCCGTATCCGTCGCCGGGACGGTTCGCTGGCGAGAGGTCGCCTCCGTGCATCTGGACGGCGGCGATGTGGCGGACGTGATCCGCGCGGCCGCGGATTCCGTCACCGCCGCCGACCTCGGCGATATGGACGCGGCGCTCACCGTCGGGGACGCCGAGGACCTCGATCTCGGGTGGTACGCACCGAGCGAGATCGGTTATCTGGTCACCGAACTGAAAATGCCGTGACCGCCGCGGGGTGCGCGGCGCTCACGGCATCGGGTGGTCGGTCGGCACGGCTCACGATCGGATCTCACCGTCACGTCGCCGCGCCGCGGGTATGACGCCGCAGCGGCGTCACGCCCGCGTGTGACGGGAACTCAGGCGCGAACAAACTCCGCCTCGATGGTCAGATCGACCTTGTCCGAGACGACCGCGTTGCTCACCCCGAACACGGGCGAGAACTTGACGCCGAAGTCCTTGCGGTTGATGGATCCGGTGGCTGCGAAACCGACCCGGTCGTTGCCGTAGGCGTCGACGATCGCGCCGATGAACTCGGCCTTCAAGGTGACCGGCTTGGTGACGCCGCGGATGGTCAGCTCGCCGTCCAGGTCGAAAGTCTCGCCGTCGAAGTTGCGGACGCCCGTGGAACGGAAGTCGATGGTGGGGTGGTTGGCCACGTCCAGGAAGTCGTCCGAGCGAACGTGATCGTTGCGCTGCTCGTTCTTGGTCTCGACGCTCTTGGCATCCACGGTCACCACGACGGAACCGTCCGCGATGCCCTGGGGGCCGAAGGTCAGTACGGCGGATGCGAGGTCCAGCGTGCCGCCGGCCTTGCCGACGCCCATGTGGCGAACCTTGAACGCCAACTCGGAGTGCACGGGATCGGCGTTCCAGGTGCCGGTCAGTTCGGGGGTGGTGACGGTCGATGTGGTCATGAGATTCCTTTCGAGGAAAGTATGTGAACGCTCAAGTAATACTGTTCAAGATTAACGCGAGTTCGGTGACAGGTCAACAATCGGCGGGGTGAGCCTGTTCACACGGCTCGTGCGCGGGGTTCATCGTCGTGGTCGCGGCCCGAGCGCGGTCGCGGGAACTGGACGGGGGAGGTGGTGCCGTCCCAGGTCCAGACGCCGCGGCCGGCCGCCACCGTGCCGATCCGTCGCGGTAGCGAGACATCCAGGAGGGCGCCATGCGCCTGGTCGGGCGACAACAGCGCGCCGCGCCGGCAGGACGCCGCCGCGGCGAGGTGGCCCCGGCGGCCCCGCAGCGCGGCGTCGATGCGCACTCCGATCAGCAGGTGCTGGCCCGGCCCGCAGACCGCGAGGAAGCGCTCGAACACCGCTGCCGCGGGATGCGCCTCGCCGGCTTCGCCGTGATCGGCGACCAGCAGCAGCGGGCCGCTGTGCGCTTTCAGGGCCGCCACCAGCTCGTCCACCCCGCCGCGGCACGGCACGATCGTCACCCCGGCAATGCCAGGCGCCGGCGTGAGCTGCGTGGCGACCCACATGACCGGAATGCCGGCGCGGGTGGCCTGGCCCGCCAGCGCGGCGACGGCGGTGGTCACGCCGCTGCGGCGCGGTCCGGCGATGACGATGCCGCCGCCGGCACCGGTGAGATCGACCGTGAGGGGCAGTGCCGCGTCGCCGCCCACGGCGAACGGGACTGCCTGCGGAACGGGGGCGGGCAATTGAGAGAGCGTGACCACGGCGGGTAGCGGGCGCACGACGATCGGATCCCGGGGCCGCTCGGCCGGGCGCGCGTCGGTGCCGATTCCGGCCGGCTCGTCGACCACCTGGACCACCTGCCCGGCCCAGCGGCCGCGCCCGGGGATCCGGCCGGCGTCGCCGCCCAGTTCGATCACCTCGCGAAAGCCGGCCGCCAGGCGGTGGTGGCGCAGGTGGTCGGGTCCGGCCGCGCTGATCCGGACGGAGCCGGCATCGCGGGTGAGCAGTTCCGTCAGCGGTGACGCCCCGGTCGCGAAATCGGTGCGCTCCAACTCCGCGGTCACCAGGTCGAGGTGGTCGACGATCATATGGCGCAGATGATCGTCTTCGGGCCGGCGAGCGGGGTCGGCCAGCAGTGCCAGCACTCGCAGGATGAGCCGCGGCTCGCGGGACGTGAGGTACGTGCTGACCGCCGGCCATGTCGCCATGTCGGCGAGGGAGTCCGCACCGTCGATGACGATCAGCTCGTGGTGCGCCGCCGCGGCCAGCGATGCGATCCTGCGAAGCGCCGTGCTGCGCCCGGATTGCGGCGGCCCGAGCACCAGTGCGGATCCCGGCGGCGCGCCGACCTCCTGGCGGCGTTGCCGCTCGGGCTGATCGGCCACCGCGAACGTTGAAGGGGCCGCCTCCCGAGCGGTGATCCGCGTCGGCAGCTCCGGCAGCCACGGCCGCTCGGCGGGCGGCATGCCGCCCGCGGCGGCACGGGCGGCGTCGATGAGGGCGCGCAGGATTGTGGGCGGCGCTGCGGCCGCCGGGGCCGCGTCGTCCGCGCCGGCGGCCGGCGACGGTCCCGGCGCGGACGTCACGACGATCTCCGGGGGCACCGGCACCGACACCCGCGCCGCCTGGAAGGGAATGACGCCACCGCCCAGTCGGGCGACGGCGCGGCCGGGGACGTCCGACGGCAGCGCCGCGGCGTCCGTGACGCCGAGCACGTCCAGCGATTCGGCC
>JBIQMQ010000010.1:9371-28606 GCA_044463185.1 Nakamurella lactea
GTCCGACGGCAGCGCCGCGGCGTCCGTGACGCCGAGCACGTCCAGCGATTCGGCCGGGTCCGTCACCCTCAGGCAGATGCGTGCGCTGATGTTCGCTCGCATTGCCGGCGAGATGACCCCGGCCGGGCGCTGGGTCGCCACCACCAAGTGCAGGCCGAGCGACCGGCCGCGTTGCGCAATGTCCAGCATGCCCGCCAGGAAATCCGGCAGCTCGGCGGCGAGCGTCGCGAACTCGTCGATCACCACGACCAGACGGGCCGGCCGCGGCCCGCCGTCGGCGTCCAAGCGCTCCCGGCGGCGCAGTTCTGCCCGCAGGCTCGCCAGAGCCCGCGACGATCCGGCCGCATCCAGGTCGGTGAGCACGCCCACCACGTGCGGCAGTTCGGTGATGGCGCCGAACGCGGCCCCACCCTTGTAGTCGACCAGCAGGAAGGTGACGGCCTGCGGTGAGGCGCACAGTGCCATCGAGGCGACGAACGTCTGCAGCAGTTCCGATTTCCCGGAGCCGGTGGTGCCGGCGATGAGCAGGTGCGGGCCGTCCTTGTCCAGATCGATCACCACCACCCCGGCCGGGCCGCGGCCGACGACGGCGCGCGCCGCGCCCGACTGCCACCACGAGGCCAGCACCTTCGGGTGGATGGGCCCGGTGAGCTCGGTCAGGTCCACGCCGGTGGGCAGCGCCGCCGTCGCGGTCGACGCATCGCGCAGCCGGGCCAGGGCGCGGCAGACTCGCTGCAGCAGGTCGCGGGACATCAGGGTCGGCGTCATACGCCCGGCAGCCGTGCGCGCCGCCACATCGATCAGGTCGACGGACTGGGCCGGCAGGTACTGCGGTGACGCTGCCAGGCAGAGCACGGTCACGGCGGCGCCCGCCGCGCGCAGCGCCGCGGCCCCTACGGGGCCGGAGATGGCGGCGCGCCCGTCCAGGACGACGACCGTCCGGTGCGCGGTCGCCGACCCCTGCCGCAGGTCCGGACTCGGCAGCGCCGCGGCCGGGGGGATCGTGTGCGGCAGGTCGTGGCAGTCGGCCAGGTCGTCGTGATCGGTGACCACCACCACGTGCACGTCGTTCGGCGAGTAGCAGCACGCGAGTTGGGCCAGCACGTATCGCGCCACGCCCCGGCCGGTCGCCCCGGCGAATCCGACCACTCCGTCCAGCGCGACCGGCACCGGACGGTCCGGGACTACAAGCGTCGTGCCGCCCTCGACGCCCGGGTCTGCGGCAGCGGTCTGGTCGGTGTCCGTCTCCGGGACGGCGCGCGGCCCGAAGCCCACCGAGACGACCAGGCCGTCGCTGGGCTGTCTCGCCCACAGCCGCGCGCTGCCGGCCTCGGCCCGGCGCAGCAGTTCGGCCGGGCCGGGCCATTCCTGCCACTCCTGGCGGCGCAGGGCCGCCGTCGCCGCGCCGGCTGCGCGCTGCCACGTGGCCACGGCTGCCCGGTAATCGCTGCGCTGCCGGCGTAGCGAGCGTCGGCCGCGCATCCGATCGGCGAGCGCCGAGCCCAGGACGGTGGCCGGGCCCATCGCGGCGAACGCCAGGTAGAGCGGGTTGCGGACCGCAATCGCGAGCCCCACGCCCACCACGGCGCCGAGCAGCGTCGCAACCAGCGGCAGGGAGCGTCGTGGGGGCGGTTCCGGTGCGCGAGGGCGCGGGGGCACGGCCGGGGGAGCCACCGCCGTGCGGACCGCCGCGCCGGCGCGGACGGCGTAGCCGTGCCCGTCGGCGCGAAACGATCCGGGCGGCTCCGCGACCAGCTGGACCTGCAGCAGGCTGTCGCCCACTCGGATCACCGATCCGGTCACGGCGGTGGCGCGGGCGCCCCGATTCGGGCGGCCCAACGGGTCCGGATCCAGGTGGCCCAACGGGTCCGGATCCGGCCGGCCCGACGGTCGCTGTCCCGGCCGACCCGGCGGGCCCTGGCCCACCCGCGCGCCGTCGACGAACACCCCGTTGGTCGAGCCGAGGTCGGAGACGACAAGGCCGGTGGCGGCCGGTGTGATCGCTGCATGCCGCCAGGAGACGGCGGGGTCGGTGAGCCGCAGGTCGGCCTCGTCGCCCCGGCCTATCAGGATCGAGGCGCCGGTCACCGCGATATGGCGGCCGGCGTCCGGCCCTCCGATCACGGCGAGCGTCAGGGGCTCGCGGCTGGGAACGTCGTTCTCCGGCCGGGTGGCGAGCAGGCAGCCGGCCACCAACGGCGGCGAACCCACCATCCAGGAGTCCTCCACGGCTCCGGCCCCGCAGTACAGCACCGTGTGCTCGTCCAGTCCTGCGGCGCGGCACAGCGCGCCGCGCACGGCCGACCAGGAGAGCGGCCGGGCCAGCCGCACCAGCAATCGGATGCTGCGGTCGCCGGCGCGGACGGTGACGCTGAGCGAGAATGCGGGCACCGGCACAGCGTGCCGACCCGGGGACTGCCGGGAACATCGTCATGCTCGCGGTGTGGACTGCCGGACCTGAGGTGGATAACCGGCGCGAATACGCCGAACGTCGGCTGCTACGCCTCCGGCTCCTCGCCCGCACGGGAGGCGAGCAGCCGACGGAACGAGGCGAGCCGGCCCGGCGTCGCGCCGCCTTCGGCGACGAGAACGTCCAGCGCGCAGCCGATCTCGGGTCCGCGGTGCGTGCAGCCCGGCGGGCAGTCGGCGCTGGCCGGCAGGAGATCGTCGAAGGCCGCGAGGATGTCGTCGGCGTCGACGTGCGCCAGCCCGAACGATCGCACGCCCGGCGTGTCGACCACCCACCCGCCGCCGGGAAGCGGCAGCGCGATGGCCGAGGTCGAGGTGTGGCGGCCCTTGCCGACGCCGGTCACCGAACCGGTCGCGCGGTCCGCATCCGGAACGAGGGCGTTGACCAGCGTCGACTTGCCCACTCCGGAGTGGCCGACCAGCGCCGTGACGTGCCCGGTCAGCGCGCGGGAAACCGCGGCCAACGCGGCGACGTCGAGCGGCGCGTCCGCTGCGTCGGGATCGGAGGCTTCCGGCGCGGCGTCGTCGGGATCGGAGGCTTCCGGCGCGGCGTCGTCGGGAACGGTGGCGTCGGGCACGGCGGCGAGGGTAACGGCGGCGCCCTCGGTGCCGCGGCGCGAGGTGAGCACGGTGATGTCCAGGTCGCGGTAGTCCGCCAGCAGCTCCGCCGGGTCGCGCAGGTCCGCCTTGGTGACCAGGAGAATCGGGTGCAGGCCGCCGGCGTAGGCGGCCACCAGGCAACGATCGATGAACCCGCGGCGTGGCTCCGGCTCGGCCGCGGCCACCACGATGAGGAGTTGATCGGCGCCGGCGACCAGCACCCGCTCGGCCGGGTCGGTGTCGTCGGCCGAGCGGCGCAACACGCTCCTCCGCTCCTCGACGCGCACGATGCGTGCGAGTGTGTCGGGGCGGCCAGACGTGTCGCCCACCAACCCGACCCGGTCACCCACCACGATCGGATTCCGGCGCAGCTCGCTGGCGCGCATCGCCACCACGGTCCGCGGATCGGGATCCGCTTCGCCGACCAGGCAGGTGTAGCGGCCGCGATCCACGGCCGTGACGAAGCCGGGCACGGCGCCGGCGTGGGCCGGTCTGGTCTTGGTGCGCGGCCGCGAGCCGCGCCCGGGTCGTACCCGGACGTCGTCGTTGTCCCAGTGGTCGGCGAGTCTGCTCAGCGGCTTCTCCTTCGGTCCAGCCGGCTGTGACGGGCCGTCCGGAAGGCGGGGATGACGCCGTTCACCGGTCGGCCCCGCCCTGGAGCATGGCAGCCCAGTCGGCCGCGAAATCTGGCATGGTCTTGCCGGTGGTGGCGATGTCGTCCACGACGATGCCGGCCACTCGCAGCCCGACGATGGCGCCGGCCGTGGCCATGCGATGATCCGCGAACGCCCGCCACGGTCCTGCGTGCAGCGGCCCCGGGGTGATGTGCAGGGCGTCGCCATCCGCGGTGACCCGGCCGCCGACGGCCGCGGCGTCCTCGACCAGCGCGGCGAGGCGGTCCGTCTCGTGGCCGCGCAGGTGCCCGATTCCGCGCAGGTGGCTCGGCCCGTCCGCGAACAGTGTCATGGCGGTGACGGTCGGGGTCAGCTCACCGACATCGTGCAGGTCGATGTCGATCCCAGCCAGGCGCTCCGGGCCGGTGAGCGTCAGGCCCTCGGCGCTGCGCGTGACGGTGCACCCCATGCGTTCCGCGATCTCCCGAAAGCCGTCCCCGGCCTGCGTGGTGTGCTCCGGCCAGCCCGGAACGGTGACCGCGCCGCCGGTGACCGCGGCCGCGGCCAGGAACGGTGTCGCGTTGGACAGGTCCGGCTCGATGTCCCAGGTCCACGGGGAGACGGGACCGGGCTCGACGTGCCACACGTCCGGGACGTCGTCGCGCACGGTGACGCCGACCCGGCGCAGGCAGGCGACGGTCATCTCCACATGCGGCAGCGAGGGCATCGCGGCGCCGGAGTGCCGCACCGTGACGCCGCGCTCGAAGGACGGCGCGGCCAACAGCAGACCCGAGACGAACTGCGAGGAGGCGGACGCGTCGATGGTCACCTCGCCGCCGGGCAGCCCACCGTACCCGGTGATGGTGAGCGGCAGTGCATCGCCGGCGACGTCGGCGCCGAGCGCCCGCAGGGC
The DNA here is from genome assembly GCA_044463185.1 of Nakamurella lactea. GTDB lineage: Bacteria > Actinomycetota > Actinomycetes > Mycobacteriales > Nakamurellaceae > Nakamurella > Nakamurella lactea_A. Next base: position 13,968 of record JBIQMQ010000010.1, read on the forward strand.
CGAGGTGATCGTGCCCATCGGCCGCCGCCGGGCAGCGTCGTCGCCGTCCACGACGATCCGCCCGGTCGCGGTTGCCGCCAGCGGCGGGACGAAGCGCATCACGGTGCCGGCGAGCCCGCAGTCGATGGTGGCGGGGCCGGTCAGCGGGGCGGCATCGACCCCCCACGCGTCATCTGCCGAGGTGTCCACCGAGACGCCCAGTGCCCGCAACGCGGCCGCCATCAGGTCGGTGTCGCGGGAGCGCAGCGGGCGACCGATGCGGGACGCACCCGTGGCCTGGGCCGCCAGGACCAGGGCACGGTTCATCTCCGATTTGGAACTTGGCACGCGGACGGTGGCCCGGATCGGACCAGCAGCAACAGGCGCCACCCAGCCGGCTGCGGTGGGCGTCGATGCGGGGCCAGCGGGTCGGGTCTCGTTCGTCGTCACACCGTCCATCTTCCCGTACCGCCGCGCCCGGTCGGAAACTGCCGGCGACGGCAGCGCGCCGGTCCGCATACTGGACTCATGTGTGGCAGGTTCGTGCTGGCGACGTCGACGGACGATCTGCAGCGGGAATTCGAGATCGAACGCCTGCACGGCCCCGCGCCGGAGCCGTCCTGGAACGTGGCCCCGACCGACCCGGTGGCGGTGGTGACGGCACGGCCGGACCGCGGTGCGTCGGCCGGCGCGGACGCATCGGAGGCCGCCGTGGTGCGGGAACTGCGCACCGCCCGATGGGGGCTGGTGCCGCACTGGGCGAAGGACCGGAGCATCGGCGCGAAGATGATCAACGCCCGCAGTGAGACCGTCGCGTCGAAGCCGGCGTTCCGCGCGGCATCCGCACGGCGGCGCTGTCTCGTCCCCGCGGACGGGTACTACGAGTGGTCCGGATCGGGGCCGGCGAGAACCGCGTACTTCCTGCGCGGCGCCGACGACGCCGTCCTCGCCATGGCCGGTCTCTACGAGATCTGGCGCGACCCCGAGCTGCCGGCAGACCACCCGGATCACCTGGTGTGGACGGTCACCGTGATCACCCGCGCGGCCCCCGACTCCCTGGGCCACATCCACGATCGCAGCCCCGTGGTCGTGCCCCGCGACCTGCGCGCGGACTGGCTGGACAGTGCCCGGCCGGGCGGCCCGAGCGCCACGGACCTGCTCGCGGCGATCCCGCCACCCGGCCTGGTGCCGCGCGAGGTCGGCAGGGCCGTGGGCAACGTCCGCAACAACGACCCGTCGCTCATCGAGCCGGTCGGGTCCGCCCCGGGCGCGCTGTTCTGAAGCGCGGCTACGCGTGGCCGTCCGCGGCGATCGGCGCGAAGGTCGCGCGCGCCGCCGTGGCCAGGTCGGCGGGGGAGAGTTCCATCTGCAGCCCGCGCCGACCGGCCGACACGAAGATGGTGTCGAATCCCTGCGCGGAGACATCGATGACGGTGGGCAGCGCCTTGCGCTGGCCGAGCGGCGAGATTCCGCCGTGCACGTAGCCGGAGGAGCGTTCCGCGTCGCCGACCGCGGCCATCGCCGCCTTCTTGCCGCCCACCGCGGCGGCCAGCGCCTTCAGGTTCAAATGCCCGGCGACCGGCACCACGCCGACCGCGAGCCGCGAGCCGTCGACCTCGGCGATCAGCGTCTTGAACGCGCGCGCCGGGTCGATGCGCAGCGAGGCCACCGCCTCCTCGCCGAAACCGGTGGCCTCGGAGTCGTGTTCGTACGCATGCAGGGTGTAGGCGATCTTGGCGCGGTTCAGCACGGCGATCGCAGGGGTCGATGCGGAAGCCATGGGGCGAGCCTGCCACACCGGAGGCCGGCCTCCACGGCCGGCCACCGGTGCGCGCGATCAGCTCAGGCCGTTGTCGGCGACCCACTTCTGCGCCACGTCGGCCGGGTCGGCCTTCGTGTCGCCGATCTCCTTGAGCATGCTGGTCAGGCCTTCCGTGGTGAGCTTCGCCGAGACCGCGTTGAGCGTGTCGGTCACCGCGGGGGTCGCTGCCGACGCGGCGATCAGCGGCACGATGTTCTGCGCCAGGAACAGGTTCTCCGGGTCCTTCAGCACCACGAATCCGTTGGCCTCGATGGCCGGATCGGTGGTGAAGATGTCGGTGGCCTGCACGAGGCCGGTCTGCAGCCCCTTGACTGACAGCGGGCCGCCCGGGTCGAGCACCTTGTAGTCCTTGAACACGACGCCGTAGAGCTTCTCCATGCCCTGCGGCCCGTCCGCCCGGGTCTGCCACTCGGAGGAGCCGCCGAGCGTCATCTCGCCGGCCACCGGGGCCAGGTCGCCGATGGACTCGAGCTGGTACTTGTCGGCGGTCTCCTGGGTGACGGTCACGGAGTCCTGGTCCTGCGCGGGCGAGTATTCGAGCACCTGCAGGTCGTCGGGGAGCGCTTGTTGCAGGGCGGCGTACACGTCCTCGGAGCTGTGCGCGGTCGATTCGGCGTCGTAGTACGCGAGCAGACCACCGGTGTATTCGGGGAACAGCGTGACGGAGCCCTCCTCCATCGCCTGGAGGTAGACCTCCCGTGCACCGATGTCCAGGTGCGTGCTGGCGTCGATGCCCTTCGCGGTGAGAGCGGCCGCGTAGATCTGGGCCACCAGCTCGCTTTCGGTGAAGTTCGCGGACCCGATCACGATGGGCTGCTGTGCTGTCTCGGTCGTCGACTCGTCCGCGGCCGAGGTGTCGGTCGTGGTCATGTCGCTGGACCCGGTGTCCGAGTCCGCGTCGGTGCTGGCCGCGGTGGTGGGCGCCGGTTCGCTGGATCCGGTCTCGGAGGCCGTGTCCAGCGGGTTGCCGCTCGATCCACAGCCCGCGAGGATCAGGCTGGTCGCCGCGAGAGCGGCCAGAGCAACGGTGCGTATTCGTATCATTCGCGCATCTCCTTGATGTGTCGTGTTCACCTGTAGGTATGCGACGCGTCCGTGCGCGTCGATTATCGACCGGCCTAGCTGCGTCCGGCCAGCAGCGATTCCTCCGATCCGTTCGGCTGTGTCGCGGCCGGGTCCGGTGACGGGTATGACGCCGCCCTCGGGCCGGGCCACCTCCGGCCGGTGATTCCCGGCGACATCACCAGATGGGCCAGCGCCGCGATCACCCGGTCCCCGACGATCGCGAGCAGTGCCACCAGCACGGCGCCGCCGACCATCTTGGGGTAGTCGTGCTGCGCCAGACCGTCCAGCACGTACCGGCCCAGTCCGCCCAGCGAGACGAACGCCGCGATCGTCGCGGTGGCCACGGCCTGCAGGTAGGCGGAGCGCAGGCCCGAGAAGATCAGCGGCAGCGCGACCGGCACCTCGACGCGGAGGAGCGTCTGACTGCCCGTCATGCCCATGCCTGCTGCGGCGTCACGCACGGCCGGATCGGTGGCGGCGATGCCGGCGTAGGTGCTGGTCAGGATCGGAGGGACGGCGAGCAGCACCAGCACGGCGATGGAGGCCGCCTGCAGCGCCACCGAGATGGGCAGGTTGTCCAGCGCCCACAGCGCGAAGATCACCAGCAGGCCCAGCGACGGCAGGGCGCGCAGGACGTTGGCCACACCGGCGACGAACCCGCTTCCCTTGCCGGTGTGGCCGATCACCGCCCCGGCCGGAAGGGCGAGGATCGCGGCGATCACCAGGGCCAGGAACGTGTAGCCGAGATGTTCGAGAGTGCGGGCCGCGATGCCGTCCGCGCCGCCCCAGTGCGCCGCGGTGGTGAGCCAGGACCACGATTCGCCGATCATGCGTGGGCCGCCGAGTCGATCCGTTGCCACGGCGTGGTCACCCGGACGGCGCTGACGATGATCACGTCGAAGACCACGGCGATCACCGCACAGGCCACGATGCCGATGAGGATGGGCGTGTAGAAGTCCATCTGCTGGCCCTTGGTGAACAGCTGACCCAGTTGCGGCACCCCGATCAGCGCGGCCACCGCCACCAGGGACACGTTGGACACCGCTGCCACGCGCAGGCCCGCGCCGATCACCGGGATCGCGATCGGCAGTTCGACGGTGACGAGCTGTCTGATCGGCCGGAAGCCCATGGCGACGGCCGCCTGGCGCACCTCCTGCGGCACCGCGGCCAGCGCGTCGGCGACGGTGCGCACCATCAGCGCCACGGTGTACAGGCTCAGCGCCACCACCACGTTCGTCGGGTCCAGGATGCTGGTGCCGATCAGGCCGGGCAGCAGCACGAACACCGCGATGGACGGCACCGTGTACAGCAGCCCCGCGACGGTCACGGTCGGCGCATACGCCCAGCGGTACCGCTGCGCGAACGCACCCAGCGGGATGGCCAGGGCCAGTCCGATCATGGTGGGCAGCCCCGCCAAGTACAGGTGCGCGAGCGTGTAGGAGACGATCAGATCGGCGTTGCGCGACGCCCAGTCCCAGTTCACGGCGCGCCGCTCGGGATCGGGGGCGCACCGCCCACCCGGCCGTGGTCGGCAGTGCCCTCGGCGGCGCCGGCGAAGCCGACGACCGGACCGTCGGAGTCGGGCGCGGTGGCCGCGCGCCGGGCCCGCTCGATGGCGGCGACCACGTCGCGGGCGGCCACCACGCCGAGCAGCCGCCCGTCCCCGTCGACGGCGACGCCGCTGCCCGACGGGGACGACAGGGTCGCATCCAGCGCGGACCGCAACGATCCGCCGGGCCGGATCAGCGTGCCGCCCAGCCGGACGTCCTGGCGCCCCAGTGCCCGGCCCGACGCCGCCCCGGAGCGGTCCAGCCACCCCTGCGGCCGGCGCTGCTCGTCCAGCAGCAGCACCCACTGGTCCGCGGACGGCTCGCCGGCCCCGGCGGCGTCGAATCCGACACCTCCTGCGTCGACGGCCGCGAGCACCGCCTCGGCGCTCGCCGTGGCCACCGGCACGGTGGGCAGCGCCCCCGCATCGGCGAAGGACAGCGCCCGGTACCCGCGGTCGTGGCCGATGAAGTCCGCCACGAAGTCGTCGGCCGGCGCGGCCAGCAGCGTCGCGGGTTCGGCGACCTGCGCGATCCGGCCGCCGGGGGCGAAGACGACGATCACATCGCCCAGGTGCAGCGCCTCGTCGATGTCGTGCGTCACGAACACCACCGTCGTGCCCAGGTCGCGTTGGATCCGGACCATTTCGTCCTGCAGCTGCGCGCGCACCACCGGGTCGACCGCGGAGAACGGCTCGTCCATCAGCAGGATCGGCGGATCCGCGGCGAGCGCCCGGGCCACGCCGACCCGCTGCTGCTGGCCTCCGGAGAGTTGCGCGGGGTAGCGCCCGGCCACCGATTCCGGCAGCCCCACCCGCTGCAGCAGGGCGCGCGCCGCGCCACGGGCCGCGGTGCGGCGAGCACCGGTCAGCATCGGGACGGTGGCGATGTTGTCCAGCACGGTGCGGTGCGGGAAGAGGCCCACGTTCTGGATCACGTAGCCGATGCCGCGGCGCAGTTCGGCCGGGCGCCGGGCGCGCACGTCGACGCCGTCGATCTCGACGGTGCCCGCGGTCGGCTCGACCATCCGGTTGATCATCCGCAGGCAGGTGGTCTTGCCGCAGCCCGACGGTCCCACGAAAACCGTGAGCTTGCCAGCCGGGATCGTCAGGTCGATGCCGCTGACGGCGTGCGTGCCGTCCGGGTAGGTTTTCGCCACCGCTCGGAAACTGATCATGATCCCCCCGCGGTGGTCGCGTGGCGCTCGGTCATGGACGGTGTTCGGCAGTGCCCGGTCACGTGCAGCACGCCGCGGCGGCTCCGCGGCTCTTTCCGACCCTACGCGACACCTCTGACACGGTGCCCGATTCGACCGGGAATGACGCCGCCCCGGGCGCTCCGCGCCCACTCGCAGATCCTCCATGGGGTACCTGCGTGCCACGACCCGGAATAGTGCGAGGTCGGGCGGCGTTGATCCATCCGGACAGGGAGGTTCAGCATGATTGCCGCCACGGTGGACACGCCGCGCGCGTCGCGGCGCCCTCCGGTGAAGCCCTCCGCCAGTCGCCGTGTGGGCGGCAGTGCGACGGTAGGCTGTGCGGGCACACCGCGACCGGCCTGTGGCGCGGCGGGCGAGCCGAACACATCGGAGGCGGTGGTCATGGCTGGGGTGCGGTCGACGCAGGAGGCGGCGGCCTCCGACGCTGCGGCGTCATCCTCGCGGGCCCCGGATACGGCGACGCAGGGCGATCTGTCCGCGCGATTCACCGCCGAAGCGATGCCGCTGCTGGATCAGCTCTACGCTGCAGCCCTGCGCATGACGCGCCATCCGGCGGATGCCGAGGACTTGGTGCAGGAGACGTTCCTCAAGGCGTTCGCCGCCTACGGTCGCTTCAAGTCGGGGACCAACGTGCGCGCCTGGCTCTACCGCATCCTCACCAACACATACATCAACGGGTACCGGAAGAAGCAGCGGCGCCCCGCCGAGCGCCCCACCGACGAGATCGCCGACTGGCAGTTGGCCGACGCGGAATCGCACACGTCCACCGGCCTGCGCTCCGCCGAGATGGACGCGCTGGACAACCTGCCGGACACCGACGTGAAGAACGCGCTGCAGGAATTGCCCGAGGAGTTCCGGCTGGCCGTCTACCTTGCCGACGTCGAAGGATTCTCGTACAAGGAGATCGCCGAGATCATGGAAACGCCGGTCGGCACGGTGATGTCGCGCCTGCACCGCGGACGACGGCAACTCCGGGATCTGCTCACGGATTACGCCGCGGAACAGGGCCTGATCCGCGGACCCGCGGTGCGGGTGCCGCCCCGGTCGGAAGGAGAGTCGTGATGGCAACGACGGACACGGGCCCCGATTCCTCCGGCATCGACGACGGTTGCGGCGATCACTGCGTCACCGTGCTGGCCGATGTGTGGCGATTCCTGGACGACGAGCTCGATCCGGAGCGGCGCGCGATCGTGCAGCGGCACCTGGACGAGTGCTCGCCGTGTCTCGAAGAGGCGGGCATCGACACCAAGCTCAAGGCGCTGCTGGCTCGCAAGTGCGGCGGCGATCACGCGCCGGAGGAGTTGCGGCAGCGGATCGTCAGCCAGCTCGTGGCGTGGCGCGGGGACGGCGTCGCGGGCGCCGTGGCCTCGGTGACGGTGACGTACCACCGGGTCGTGCGCCGGGACTGACCGGGTGGGCGGCGACGTCCCCGGGACGTGTGGGGATTGACCGCACTTGGTGATCGGGTGCCCGGCCTCGGATACGCGGACGCGAGGGCCGCGGCGGTGACGACACCGCGCCGAGCCCCCGCGTCCGGTGGTGTCAGCTATTCGGCCGCTTGCCGTGGTTCGCGGCGGAACCCTTGCGAGCCTTCTTCTTGCGCGCGCGCTTGCCCATGTGTCTCTCCTCGATCGGTGCGATGTCGCGAATGCCGGGTGCGGCGTGCGCACCGGCAGCGTGGCGTGCGGCGGTGGCGCGCCCCCTCCATCGTGCCATGCTGCGCGTGGTGGTCCGACCCGTCATGATTGGATGATCCGGGCGGCGCGAGAGCCCGCTGTCGCCGAGCCCCAAGTCCAGTGCGGTGACGCCACGGCGCGGCCGGCTGGTGCAGGTGTGAGAAAGGAATGCAGATGGCGGAGGAAGTACGCGCCGAGATGGTGGCCAACGTGTGGAAGGTGCTGGTGTCGGAGGGCGACACCGTCGCCGAGGGCGACACGCTGGTGATTCTCGAATCGATGAAGATGGAGATCCCGGTGATCGCGGAGGTCGACGGCACCGTGAGCAAGGTGGCGGTGACCGAAGGAGCGGTCGTCCAGGAGGACGACCTGATCGCCGAGATCTCGTAGCGGGCTTCCCCCGGCTGCGCGGGAACGCGCAGCCGCATCGGGGTATGGGCACGGCAGCCAGGATCTTCCCGGCTGCCGTGCGAACGGGCCGCAGCCCTTCGAGGAGGGCCGGCGACCTACGCGGTGAGTGTCTTGCCCCGAGCGCGCGCACGGGCGCGGCGGCGCTTGAGCGAACGGCGTTCGTCCTCGGACAGGCCACCCCAGACGCCGGCGTCCTGGCCGGTCGCCAGCGCGAACTCCAAGCACTGTTCACGAACCGGGCAACGCTCGCACACGGCCTTCGCCTCGGCAATCTGCAAGAGTGCAGGACCGGAGTTCCCCACGGGGAAGAACAGCTCGGGATCTTCGTCGCGGCACAAAGCGCGGTGGCGCCAGTCCATCGGTACTGCTCCTCGAATCTCAATAGCCGGGCCACCGGGTGGGCGCTCGGGCGTCGGTTGGGTGAAGGACGCGGGTAGCGCCGCAACGGGGGGATACTTTCACGTCACGCCGGAATGTCAAGACTTGATATCGAATCCGTTACGAACGTCACGTCATCGTGTCGTGTTGTCCGGCGCGGCTTTCATTCTGCCTGATCGGATCGATTCAGAAAAGGGAAAGTTTCAGTGACCTGGATCATGCCTGATAACGGTGGGGCATCGGAGACCGGTTCCCGCTGGTAGATGGTCATGTCCGGCCCGGCGATGCGGTAGTCTCCGGCGATTTCTCTCCGATTTCGGCGGTGCGCCGTGGCGGGGCGCGGGCGCATCCGCCGGTTGCGTCGGGCGGCCTGCGGCGCCGCCGGCCAGGCGGCGAGACGCGACCATCACACGATCACGCGGAGTGCGGAGGCGGCCTCGGTGAACCGCACCTCGCGGCGCTCACCCACGAAGTCGCCGTCCACCTGCAGCGCGGTGGGCTTCGCCGCGCGCACCACGATCTCGCCGGCCCGGTCGATCCGCACGATCGTCCGCGATGCCGGACCCCCGCGGCGCATCAGCATCTGCCGCACGATGCGCAGTGTAGTGACCGTGCGCAGGCTGCGCAGCGCCAGCAGCCCCAAGTCCCGATCGGCCGGCAGCCCCGGGTTGGCGTGCACGGCGCGCCGCCCGGCGTAGGTCCACGGGTCGACGTTGGAGACCAGCGCCAGATGCACCGCGCCGAGGTCGCGGCCGTCCACGGTGACGGTCAGTCGCGGTCGGCGGCGGTCGGCGGAGAAGAACGCACGCACCGCCTGCCGGATGTGCAGCGTGTTGGAGATCGCCCTGCCCTGGCTCCGCAGCGCCTCGACGGCCCGCACCACCTCGGCGTCGAGACCCAGCCCCGCGTTGAACGTGAAATACCGGTCGTCGGCCAGCCCGGCGGATACCTGCCGCGTGCGCCCGCGGGCGAGGCCGTCCAGCAGTTGCTCGGTGGCGGCCGTCGGGTCCCGGTCGATGCCGAGGGCGCGGGCGAAGACGTTGGTGGATCCGCCGGGCACCACCGCCAGCAGCGGGGTACTCGACGGCGCTGCGGGTCGATCGTGCTCGGCGCCGCCGAGCAGACCGTTGACCACCTCGTTCACGGTGCCGTCACCGCCGTGCACCACCACCAGCCGGGTCCCGTCCGAGCGGGCGGCCGCGGCGAGCTCGGTGGCGTGCCCACGGCCGGCCGTGTGCGCCACGGTGAGCGTCAGCGAGCCGGCCAGGGCACGCGTGATCAAGTCGCGCCGGCGCTCGGTGGTGGCGGTGGCGTGGGGGTTGACGATCAGTAGGGCGCGCATCGACTGCTCAGCCTACGGCCGACTACCCTGGGCGTCGTGTCCTCGTCCGTCCCGCCTGCCGCGCGGCCGCCGCGCCCGACGCCGGATTCCGGTTCCGGGCCCGTGTCGATCCCGCCGCCGGGGACCGTGCGGGTGGCCGCGATCCTGGTGGCTGCGCAGGGGCTCGGGCTGCTGATCCTTGCGGGCATGACGCTGTTCTCGGGGCTGGCCCACGGCGCGAACCGTGTCCAGTTGGGGGCCCAGGTCGGCTATTTCGTCATCCTCGGCGCTGCGCTCGGCCTGGTGGCGGCCGGCCTGTTGTGCGGTCGCCGGTGGGGGCGTTCGCCCGCGCTGGTGGTGCAGGTCGTGGTGATCGCGGTCGGCATGTGGATGGCGTTCCCGTCGGCGCGGCTCGGTCAGGGCCTGGCGGTGATCGGGGTCGGTGCGCTCACGCTGGGGCTGCTGGTCTCGCCGCGGGCGAACCATTGGATTCAGCAGTTCCCCGCGCCGTTCGGGATAGGGCAGGCCCGCTGAGCCGGTACGTGCTCCAGCCGTCCATCGCCACCGCGCCGAGCGACCGGTAGAAGTCGATGGACGGCGTGTTCCAGTCCAGTACCGACCACTCCACCCGGGCGTAGCCGTGGGCGTCGGCGGTGGCCGCGAGCGTCGTCAGCATCGCCTTGCCGAGTCCGGAGCCGCGGCTGCCCGGTGTGACGTACAGGTCCTCGAGATAGATGCCGTGCACGCCCTCCCAGGTGGAGAAGTTGAGGAAGTAGAGGGCGTAGCCCACCTGCTCCGCGTCGGCCTCCGTCGAGTCGAAGGCGGCGAGGCCGAACACGGCCGGTTGCGGCGCGAACACGGCGGCGCGCAACTGCTCCTCGGTGATGTGGCATTCCTCCGGCAGTTTCTCGTACACGGCCAACTCGAAGATCAATTCCACCGTGCGCCCGATGTCGCGCGGGCGGATCGGCCGGATGCGCGGGTCCGTGACGACCGGGCCGGTATCGGTGCCGGGCGGGGAGCTGATCGAGGGCTGCGTCATACCTACGTCTCTATCACGCCGCGGACTGCGTCGCGCAACCGTGGATTGTTCTAGTACTATACGAACTATGTTGTTCCGAGTGGATCCGTCCAGCGCCATCGGCCTGGCCGATCAACTGGCCGCGCAGGTCCGCGGTGCCCTGGCGACCGGTGCCCTGACCGCCGGCGAGCAGCTCCCACCGGCGCGGCAGGTCGCCGCCGGTCTCGACATCAACATGCACACCGTTCTGCGGGCCTACCAGGCGCTGCGCGACGAGGGACTGATCGACTTGCGGCGGGGGCGGGGTGCCGTGATCCGCGCTGACGTCGACGCGGACGCGCTCGCGATGCGCGAGGCGATCGAGGCGCTGGCGGCTCGCATGGTGCGCGGCGGATGGACGGAGGACCGGGCAGCCGATGCGCTGCGCCACGCGATCCGGACGCTGCAGGGACCGGCGACACCCGAACGATCCCACACTGACGAAGGGACCCAGAGATGACGACGTTCGCCCGCAGAGCCCTTGGTGCCGCGTTGGCACTCGCCGCCCCGGCGCTGGTGCTGATCGTGTACGCCGCGCTGCACGACCGCCTGCCCGACCCGCTGGCCGTGCACTGGGACCTGCACGGACGCGTCGACAACACGGCGAGCATCGGCGCGTTCTTCTTCGGGACTCTGCTGGCTGCGGCGGTGCTGGCACTGGCCGCCGCCGCCGTGAGCCTGGCGGCGCGCAGTCCGATCGCCGGCCGGATGCTGGGGGCACTGCTGACCTTCGGCGCCTGGATGGCGGCCGCCACATGGACGGTGACGGCCGCGGTGTCCGCGGATGTGCAGCGGGCCGCGGATACCGGCCTGCGGTGGTACGCCGTACTTCTCGTGGTGCTCGGGCCGATCCTGCTGGGGATTCTGGCGTGGCTGGTGTTGCCCGGCACGTGGCAGCACCCGGACGCCGCGGCACCGACGTCCGCGCTGTCGTTCGCGCCGGGCGAGGCCGTGGTGTGGGTCGATCGCGTCGGTACGCCGTGGGTCCGCCAGATTTCCGCGGCGGCCGCCGTGGCCGCCGTCGTGATGTTCTGGGTGGCCCGGCCGGTGACGATTCCGCTGGCAATCGTCGCGGTGGCGCTCGCGCTGGCGTCGGAGATCACCGTGCGCATCGACGGACGTGGCGTCCATACCCTGTGGGGGCCGTTGGGCTGGCCGCGGCAGCGCATCCCGCTGGAGATCATCACCGCGGCGCGCGTCGAGCGGATCCGGCCGCTGGAGTGGGGTGGCTGGGGCTACCGTGTCTCGCCCCGCGGTGTCGCCGCCGTGATCCGCAGCGGCCCGGGTCTGGTGGTCTCGCGCTCCGGCAAGCCCGACTATGCGGTCACGATCCCGCACGCGGCGGCCGGTGCCGAGGTGCTGAACGCCCTGATCACGCGGGAGCGATCCGGTTCACAAGGCTGACGGACGAGGGGCAAGCCGGACCACCGACGGCGGCGTCCCGCCGATGGCGCTGGTCAGCGCGTCGGCGGCGCTGCGCACCACGGTCGCGTACTCGGCGAGTACGTAGCCGCACCCGGAAGCGTCCGGCGGTGCCGGGCAGCGGTGCGCCACGGTGAGCCCGACGGCGGCCGCCGGCAGGCCGTTGTGATCGAACACCGCCGCGGCCAGGGACGCCGTGTCGGGCGACACCTCGCCGTCCTCCACCGCCCATCCGCGCCCGCGCACCGCGACCAGCCGAGCCCGCAGCGTCGGCACCGTGCGTACCCCGCGCGCCGTCCGCGTGACGAACGCGTCCGGGCCCGGGAACAGCGCCCGCACCTGGTTCGTGGGTAGCGCCGCCAGCATCGCCAGGCCCGTGGCCGTCAGCGCCGCCGGCAGCCGCACACCGACCCTGGTGACCAGCGCCGGCCCGAGGGCCGAGCGCTGCCGCGCGAGATACAGCGTCTCGGCGCCGTGCAGCACACCCAGGTGCGCGGTGCCGCCGGCGGCCTGGACCAGCCGCGCCAGCACAGGGGTCGCCAATTGTTCCAGCGGCTGGCCGCGCAGGTAGGCGCTGCCGATCTCGAACGCGGCAGGGCCGAGGCCGTAGCGGCGACGCTCCGGCAGGTGTGTGGCGAATCCGGCGGCCGCCAGCTCGGCGAGCAGTTCGTAGACGGTGGAGCGCGCCAGCTGGAGGTCGCGGGCGATGGCCGACGCCGAGACCGGGCCGGGCCGACTCGCGAGCAGGGTCAGCACGGCCAGGCCGCGGCGCAGCGCCGGCACCGGCCGGGGGCGGCCGGTGGTGCCGGGGACGGGCGAGGGGGTCATGTGTCCGGTATACCGGACAGAAAATCGTCCTGCCCTCTACACCGCCTCGGTGACGCGGGATCGAATGGGACCATGACTTCGACCGTCGCGGCGCACCTCGTCATCCCCGTCTCCGTCGGACCGGTCTCCGGTGACGACGTCCTCGCCGTCGCCCGCGGCGGTGCGCGGGTCGTGCTCAGCGACGAGGCGCTCGCGGCCATCACCGCGTCCCGCGCCATCGTCGACGCCCTCGCCACCGACACCGACCCGCACTACGGCATCTCCACCGGGTTCGGGGCGCTGGCCACCACCCGCATCCCGGCGGACCGGCGCACCGACCTCCAGCGATCCCTGGTGCGCTCGCACGCCGCCGGATCCGGGCCGGCTGTGGAGCGCGAGGTCGTGCGCGCGATGATGCTACTGCGCCTGTCCACGTTGGCCACCGGTCGGACCGGTGTCCGACCCGCGACCGCCCAGGCCTACGCGGCGCTGCTCAACTCCGGGCTCACCCCGGTCGTCGCCGAATACGGATCGCTGGGCTGCTCCGGCGACCTCGCACCGCTCGCCGCCTGCGCACTCGCGCTCACCGGTGAGGGTGAGGTTATGGACGAGGCCGGCGCCGTGCTGCCCGCCGGGGAGGCGCTCGCCGACGCCGGGCTGGCACCCGTCACGCTGGCCGAGAAGGAGGGACTCGCCCTCATCAACGGGACCGACGGCATGCTCGGCACTCTGGTGCTGGCGCTCGCCGATCTGGCCGTGCTGCTGGACACCGCCGACATCGCGGCCGCCATGAGCGTCGAGGCACTGCTCGGCACCGACCGGGTCTTCGCCCCGGACCTCGCCGCGCTGCGGCCGCATCCCGGGCAGGCCGCCTCCGCAGCGCACATGCTGCGCCTGCTGGCGGGATCGCCGATCGTCGCCTCCCACGCCGGGCCGGAGGACCCGACCGTGCAGGACGCCTACTCGCTGCGCTGCGCGCCGGCGGTGCACGGCACCGCCCGGGACACCGTCGACCACGCCGCGCTCGTCGCCTCCCGGGAACTCGCCGCGGCGATCGACAACCCCGTGGTGCTGCCCGACGGGCGAGTGGAGTCCAACGGCAACTTCCACGGCGCCCCGGTCGCCGCCGTGCTCGACTTCCTGGCGATCTGCGTCGCCGATACCGCGTCGATCTCGGAGCGGCGCACCGATCGCATGCTCGACCCGGCCCGCTCGCACGGGCTGCCGCCGTTCCTGGCCCACGAGGTGGGCGTCGACTCCGGGCACATGATCGCGCAGTACACCCAGGCCGGGATCGTCTCCGAACTCAAGCGGCTCGCCGTGCCCGCCTCGGTCGACTCCATCCCGTCGTCCGCGATGCAGGAGGACCACGTCTCCATGGGCTGGCACGCCGGGCGCAAGCTCCGCCGCGCCGTGGACGGGCTCACCAGGGTGCTGGCGGTCGAAATCCTCACGGCGGCACGGGCTCTGGACCTGCGCGCCCCGCTCACCCCGGGGCCGGCGACCGGCGCTGTCCGCGACCTGGTCCGCACCCGCGTCGCGGGGCCGGGCCCGGACCGGCACCTCGCCGCAGAGATCGACGCCGTCGTCGAGCTGGTGCGCTCCGGCGACATCGTGCGCGCCGCTCATGCGGCGATCCCCGGCGAGACCGCCTAGCGGCTGCGCCGCGAACGGCGTCATACCCGTCACCCCACACACCGAAGGAGAAACCCATGGCCGCCACGTCCGGCAGCACAGGCCCGCGCCCAGTGCGCGCGCCGCGCGGCACCGCCCTCACCGCGAAATCGTGGGCGACCGAGGCGCCGCTGCGCATGCTGCAGAACAACCTTGACCCGGACGTCGCCGAGGACCCCGACCACCTCGTCGTGTACGGCGGATCCGGGCGGGCCGCGCGCGACTGGGCCTCGTTCGACGCCATGGTGCGGACGCTCA
>JBIQMQ010000011.1:0-27534 GCA_044463185.1 Nakamurella lactea
CGCCATCAGTCGCCGTGTCGATCGTGATGTCACGCGGCTACCTCCCTATCGGTGATCACGCCGCGACGGTCTCACGGCGCATCTCCAGATGAAAGCGCTTTCATAGTGTGAGCGCAACCACACCGGGGAGAAAAGGCGTAACGATTGGATAACCCGTGCCGACCGCCGAGGCGCATTCGCGGCCCGGCGCGGGCACGTGGTCCACCCGTTCTACCTGCGGTTTCCTGCCCTGTCCCGCGCGGCCTCGAGCGACTTCGCCAGGGTCGGTACGGCGGCCAACAGCTCGCGGGTGTACTGCTGTCGCGGATGCGCGTAGACCTCCTCGGTGCTGCCGGTCTCCACCAGCCGCCCCGCCTCCAGCACGGCGACCCGGTCGCAGACGCGCCGGATCACGGACAGGTCGTGCGAGACGAAGATGAGCGTCAGCTCCTGCCGCGCGGCCAGATCCTCGATCAGGTCCAGGATCTGCGCACGAATCGTGACGTCGAGGGCGGAGACCGCCTCGTCGGCGATCAGGATGCCGGGGCCGGGCGCGATCGCCCGGGCGAGGGAGATGCGTTGACGTTGTCCCCCGGAGAACTGGTGCGGATAGCGGCGCGCGGCGGACGGATCCAGGCCCACATCCGTCAGTGATCGGCGCACGGACGCGGCGATGTCCGGGCGGCGCAGCACGTGCAACGGCTCGGCCACGATGTCGCCGACCCGCATCCGCGGGTTCAGCGAGCCCATCGGGTCCTGGAGCACGATCTGCAGGTTGCCGCGCAGGAAGGCCAAGTCTTTCCCGCGACGCCCGGTGGTGGTCCGGCCGAAGACCCGGATCTCACCGGAGGTGGGTTGGTCCACGGCGGCGATCAGGCGCATCAGGGTCGTCTTGCCGGAGCCCGATTCGCCGACGACGCCGAACCGTGCGCCGCGCGGGATGCTCAGGCTGACGTCCGTGAGCGCATCGACGTACTGCCGCGGCCGGAACGGCGAGGTGCGGCCGCGGCGGAAGCGGCGGCTGACGGCGCGCAATTCCACGGCCGGCGTCATGGCGCCGCCCCCGTACCGGACGCGCGACTCAGATCGGCGTCCGCGAGCAGCCGCCGGGTGTGTTCGTGCTGCGGGTCGGTCAGCACATCGATCACGGGTCCTTGCTCCACGATCCGGCCGGCCCACATCACCAGCAGGTAGTCGCACAGCGAGGCGACCACTGCCAGGTCGTGCGAGATGAACAGGACCGCGGCGCCGGTCGCGGCCGCGCGCTCGTCGATCAGTTCGAGCACCCGCGCCTGCACGCTCACGTCCAGCGCCGAGGTGGGTTCGTCACAGATCAGCAGGTCCGGGTTGTTGGCCAGGGCGATGGCGATCACGATGCGCTGCCGCTGCCCCCCGGACAGCTGATGCGGGAACGACCGGGCGATCCGCAGTGGATCGGCCAGCCCGACCGCGTCCAGCAGTGACAGCACCTCGGTGCGCAATTTCGGGCGCGAGAGGCGGCGGTGCACCCGGATGGCCTCGGCCACCTGCCGATCGACCCGCATCGTGGGGTTGAGGGCCGTCATCGGCTCCTGGAACACCATGCCGGCCAGCCGCCCGCGCGCCGCGGCCAATGCCCGCTCCGGGGCGTGCACGATGTCCTGGTCGAATCCGGCCAGCCGGACAGAGCCCTGAACACTCAGCTCCGGCGGCAACAGGCCGGCGATCGCCATGCAGGTGAGCGTCTTGCCGGAGCCGGAGGCGCCGATGATGCCAACCCGTTGACCCCGGTCGACCGAGAACGTGACGTCGTGCAGCAGCCCTAGCTCCCCGGCATGAACGGTGAGACCGTCGACGCGCAGCACCGGCTGCGTCGTCCCCGTGGCGGAATCCGGCGGCACGCGCGTCACCTCCCCACCAGCCGCGGGTCGAACCTGTCCCGCAGCCCGTCGCCCAGCAGGTTGAAGCCGAGCACGGCGAGGCCGATCGCCGCCCCCGGCCACACCACCAGCAGCGGATGAATGGCGATCACGGACTGGCCCTCGTACAGCATCCTGCCCCAGGACGGCGTGGTCGGGCCCGCACCCAAGCCCAGGTACGACAGGGCAGCCTCGGCCAGGATCGCGATCGCGTACGACACCGAGCACTGCACGATCACCAGCCCGGCGATGTTGGGCAGCACGTGTTTGACTGCGATCGCCGGGCCGCGGCGGCCGGCCACCCGCGCCGAAAGCACGAAGTCGGTTCTCATCACGCCGATCGTGCCGGCCCGCACCACCCGGACGAACGCGGGCACGCTGGCGATGCCGATGGCGACCATGGCGGACGTGATCGACGCGCCGTAGACGGTGGCGAAGATCAGCGCCATCAGCAGCGCCGGGAACGCCAGCCAGATGTCGGTGATGCGCATGACGAATTCGCTGGCCGCGGGCCGCACCATGCCGGCCACGATGCCCAGCGGTGTGCCCACGGCGGCGGCGATGCCGACTGCCACGATGCCCACGTAGAGGGTGGTGCGGGAGCCGGCCATCAGCCAGGAGGCGATGTCCCGGCCACGCAGGTCGGTGCCCAGCAGATGCCCGCCGACCCCCGGTCCGACGGCCAGGTGATCGGTGTCCGTGAACAGCGTGGGCAACGGTGTCCACACGAACGACACGATCGCGGCCATCGTGATGATCACGACGATGACGCCGCCCGTGACCAGCAGCGGGTTCCAGCGACTCGGGCCGCCGGGAACGACGACGGCGGGTGGCAGAGCGGGATCCTGGTGGCTCACGCTTCTCACCTCCGCCGCAGCCGCGGGTCGATCATCGTGTAGGCGACGTCCACGACGAAGCTCACCGCCAGCGAGATGACGACGATGGTGACGACGATCCCCTGCACGGCCAGCCGGTCCTGGCGGGCGACGGAATCCACCAGGTACGACCCGATACCCGGGATCACGAACACCCGCTCCACGACGACCGCGCCGATCAGTATCGTCACCAGTTGCACGCCGACCACGGTGAGCACGGGGATCGACGCGTTGCGCAGCGCGTGCCGCCAGGTCGCGCGCCACCGCGTCAAACCTTTGGCCCGCGCCGTGCGCAGGTAGTCCTGCCCCATCTCGTCGAGCACGGCCGACCGCACGTACCGGGACAGCACGGCACCCTGCACCAACCCGAGCGACAGCCACGGCAGGATCATGCGGGCCAGGAACCCCGCGGGATCCTCGGCCGGCACGACGAAGCCGCCGGACGGCAGCCAGCCGAGCTCGACCGACACCACTGCCACCATCAGAATGCCGGCCAAGAACGCCGGCACCGCGATGCCCACCTGGGACAGCGCCGAGAGCAACCAGCCGACCCAGGTGCGATGCTTCAGCGCCGCGATCGCGCCTATCGGGACCGCCACCAGCAGCGCCACCAGCATGCCGCCGGCGACCAGCCAGAGCGTCACGGCCAGCCGGGCGCCGATCTCCGGTCCGATGGGCAGGTGCGTGACGTACGAGGTGCCGAAGTCCCCGCGGGTCATGCCGCCGACCCACGATGCGAACTGCGTGATGATCGGCCGGTCCAGACCCATCCGGTGCCGCGTCTCCACGATCGCCTCGGGCGTTGCATGGAGGCCCAGGGCAGTGCGGGCCGGATCCCCGACCAAGGTGAGCAGTACGAACACGATGACGGATGCGGCCGCGACGCTGACCAGGAAGATCAGCAAGCGACGGGCAATCCCCCACCACACGGGACGAAGTCCCTTGGTCAGTCCGTGTAAAGGCCGGCGACGTTCAGCGACTCGCCGATCGCGTTCTCGGGCAGGCCATGGACGTTCGCGTCGGCGACCATCAGGTTCGGGAACGCCCACAGCCAGGCCGCGGCGGCGTCGTCGGCCAGGATGGTCATCACCTTGCGGAAGTCGGCGATGAACGTGTCGTGGTCGGCGGCGAGGCCCTCGGTCTCCAGCCGGGTGACTTCCGGATTGGTGTACTGCGTGTAGTAGTCGGGCTCGCCGCTGAACACCGTGGTGACGTCGTACTGCTCGACGTGGTTGATGATCGTGAGGTCGAAATCGTACGGCGCGGAGAAGACCTGGGCCACCCAGTTGTCCGGGAAGGTGATGGACTCGCTCTTGACGGTGATGCCGGCCTCGGCCAACTGCGACACGATGATCGGCGCGGCGGCCTGGGCATAGGGCAGGGTCGGCACCGAGAGCGTCAGCGTGAGATCCGACTGCCCGGCTTCCTTCAGCAGATCCTTCGCCTTGGCCACATCGTGCGGATAGCGATCCGCCAGATCCACGTACCACGGGTCGGTGGGCACCTCGTGGGAGCCGATGGGCGTGCCGTACCCGGCCCACGCGGCCTTGACGATGGCGTCCTTGTCCAGCGCATAGTTGATGGCCTGGCGCACCCGCACGTCGTCGAGCGGCGGTCGGGCATCGTTGATCGTCATCATCACCTTGCCGTTGGTGGTGCCGTTGATGACGGTGTACTTGGCCGTGTCGAACTGCGACAGCGCCTGCGGTGTCTGCACGGTCGTGATGACCTGGATGTCGCCGGTGAGTAGCGCGTTGTTCATCGCCGTCGGGTCGCTGAAGTAGGTGAAGACGATGGTCTTCTGCAGTGCCGGGCTGCCCCAGTAGTGCTCGTTGCGGGTGAGCGTGACCGACTGGTTCGGCTGCCAATCGGACACGACGAACGGCCCGGTGCCGATCGCCTCGGTGGCCAAGGAATCCACGTGCTGCGGGCTCATCATGGAGCCGATCCGGGTGGTCATCTTGAACAGCCACAGCGCATTCGGTTCGCTGAGCACGACCTTGAGCTCGGTGGGCGATACCGCGGTCGCGGAGGCGACGGCGTTCATCGCCTTGGCGACGCCGACCGTCCATCCGGTCTTGACGTAGTCGATGGAGAAGGCGGCGTCCTCCGCGGTGAAGGGCGTGCCGTCGGAGAACGTGACACCTTCGCGGATCGTGAAGTCGTAGGTCTTCCCGTCGTCCGACACCGTCCAGCTCTCGGCGAGACCGGGCTGGATGGAGCCGTCCTGCGCCTGGGTCACCAGCGTCTCGTAGACGTTGCCGAGCAGCACCTGCGGGATGGCTGCGCCGTCGGTGGTGGTGAAGTCCATGTTGGCGGGGGCGGCCACCAACCCGAGCCGCAAGGTGCCGTCGGAGGGCGCCGGGCCGGACGGGGCGCTGCTCGACGCCGTGCTGGTGTCGGTGGTCACCGAGGCGGTGCTGGTGTCTGTCGCCGCTGAGGACGAGCCGGTGGACTCCGTCAGTCCGGAACCGGCGCTACATCCCGTCAGTATGAGAGTTGCGGCGGCGGTTGCTGCGATCAGTGATCGGGCGCCGGACCATCTCATGACGGGATTCCTCTCAGCCTGTTGGTGGGACCTGGTGGCCGGGGTAACCGTACCCCGGGGCAGGCGGCGGCTGAGGGTCAGTGTGGGCGATTCCACCCGCGTTGCCGGGCTGCCCCCATTCGGCTCCGGGCAGCTCGGGATGCGGCGCGGCCGGGGGCACCGCGGGCGGAACGGGCGAGGTCACGGCGGGCGGCGGAGCAGCGGCATCGTCGCCGTGCCGGCCCGCGCGCTGGGCTGCGATCCGCGCATCCCGTTCCGCGATAGTGACGGAGGCCTCCTTCTCGGCAGCGCGGACGGCGGCCGCGACCTCCTCCGCACTGGTGCCGGCGAACCAGTCCTCCACGTCCTCGTCGATCTCGCCGGGGCGCGACTCGGGCACCGGCTCGCTGCTCGGTTCGTAGCGGAACACGCCGTCGTCGCCCTTGGCGCCGAGCATGCGGGCGAAGCCCTCCAGCGCCTTGGAGAAGTCGGACGGGATCATCCACACCTTGTTCGCGTCGCCCTGGGCCATCTGCGGCAGCGTCTGCAGGTATTGATACGCCAGCAGCTCGGGCGTGGGCTTTCCGGCCTTGACCGCCGCGAACACCTTCTCGATGGCCTTGGCCTGGCCCTGAGCCTGCAAGTACCGCGCTGCCCGCTCGCCCTGGGCGCGCAGTATGCGGGACTGCCGCTCCCCCTCGGCGGCGAGGATCGCGGCCTGCTTGGCGCCCTCGGCGGACAGCACTGCGGCCTGCTTGTTGCCCTCCGCGGTCTTGATCGCGGATTCCCGCTGCCCCTCTGCCGTGAGGATCATGGCGCGCTTGTCGCGGTCGGCCCGCATCTGCTTCTCCATGGAATCCTGGATCGACGGCGGCGGGTCGATGGCCTTGAGCTCCACCCGTGCGACGCGGATACCCCACTTGCCGGTGGCTTCGTCCAGCACGCCGCGCAGCCGGCTGTTGATGCGGTCGCGGCTGGTCAGCGTGGCCTCGAGATCCATGGAGCCGACCAGGTTGCGCAGCGTCGTGGTGGTGAGCTGCTCCACCGCGATGATGTAGTTGGCGATCTCGTACACCGCCGCCCGCGGGTCGGTGACCTGGAAGTACACCACGGTGTCGATGGACACGGTCAGGTTGTCCTCGGTGATCACCGGCTGCGGCGGGAACGAGACGACCTGCTCGCGCAGGTCGATCCGGGCCCGGATGCGATCCACGAACGGCGCGAGCCACACCAGCCCGGCCCCGCCCGTCTTGTGGTACCGACCGAGCCGTTCGATGACCGCCGCCTGCGCCTGTGGAATCACCTTGACGGACCGAAGAACGACGATGATGACGAGCAGAACGACGACGATCGCTGCGATGAGCATTGGATCCATGATCACGGTCCCCACATGACTACCGCGGTAGCTCCGCGGATTTCGACGACGGTTACGGGCGTTCCGGGTGGCAGCGGGCGTTGATGCTCCATGGCGATGGCGGACCAGATCTCGCCGCCGATCTTCACCTGGCCCGCCGTCGCGTCGACGGTGGAGATCACGGTGGCCCGGGACCCGACGATGGCGTCGACCCCGGACCGGATCTGGGTGGGCCGGACGAAATGACGCTTCAGCGGCGGCCTCAGGCCGAACACCAGGATCAACGACGCCACGGCGAAGATGGTGAGCTGCAGCCAGAGCGAGTCGACGCCGATGGCGGCGAGCGCCGTCACCAGCCCGGCGCCGCCCAGCATGAGCAGGACGAACTCACCGCCGGCCGCTTCCGCACTGGCCAACGCCACCGCGACGATCATCCACGCCCACCATGCCATGGCCTCATCCTGCCAGATGGGGCCACTTCTCCACGGCGCGCGCAGGGGCCACCAGACACGTGGGTACCCCGGGGCGGCGTCATACCTGCCCGTCAAGCGGCGGTGACGAAGTCGATCAGTCGCTCCACCGCGGTCACCAGCGGGGTTTCCACGTCCCGGAAGCTGGACACGGAGCCGTGGATCCTCCCCCACATGGCCGCGACATCGGCCGGCGACGACCCGACGCCCAGCGCCCGGCACACCCCCGTCTTCCAGTCGGTGCCCCGCGGCACGTCCGGCCAGGCCGCGACGCCGACCGCCGCCGGCAGTACCGCCTGCCAGATGTCGACGAAGGGATGGCCCTCGACGAGCACGGCGGGATGCCGCACCGCCTCCGCGATCCGGGTCTCCTTGGAGCCGGGCACCAGGTGATCGGCCAACACCCCGACCCGCCGCCCCGGTCCCGGCTGGAACTCGGCGAGTGCCGCGGGAAGGTTGTCCAGGCCGCCGAGCGGCTCGACCACGATGCCCTCGATGCGCAGGTCGTCGCCCCAGATGCGCTCGACCAGGGTCGCGTCGTGGATGCCCTCCACCCAGATCCGCGAGGCGCGGGCGATCCGGGCGGGCGCCGAAGGCAGCGCCACCGAGCCCGAGGCGGTGCGGGCGGGGATGCGCGACGCCGCGGGCGCGGGTCGCACCAACGTGGCCGGGCGGCCCTCCACCAGGAAGGCGCCCGGCGCCAGCGGGAACATGCGCCGCCCGCCGAATCGGTCCTCCAGGGTGACGCTGCTCGAGGTACAGGCCACCACCGCGCCGCAGAAGCCGGACAGCGGGTCCTCCGCCACTACGCCCGGGGCGGCCTCCACGTCGACCGCGACCGGGCCGCGGCGGGAGGCACGGGCCAGCACGTCGCGCCCGTAGCGATCGTCACTCTGCACGCAGCGAAGGGTAACGCGGCGCGACGACGGCCTGCCGTACCGTGGTCGGTGATGTTTCCGACCGAACCGGGCCCTGGGCCCCGCCCCGCCTCACCGCTGCGCGCTGCGACGACGCTGGCGCTGTGGAGCGCTGCCCTCGCGGGCGGCGACAGCGCGGATGCCGCCATCGACGCACTGGCGGCCACGGGCATGCCGTACGGGGCGCGGAGTGCCTCGCCGAACGCCGCCGCGTCGCTCCCGGACCTGCCCGAGTTGCCGGGTCCGGGCGAGCCGCACTCCGGCCTGGCGGAGCTTCTGGCGCTGGTTCGCCGCGGCGGTCCGGCGGAGTTGGTGCTCCCCGTGCCCGGCGACCTGCGCGGCCTGCCGCCGCGCGGCGAGATCACCCTGCCAGCGCTGGATGCCGGCGCCGTCGTGGTGCTGCCGGAGCGTGGCATCGGCCTGGTGCCGGCCGGTGGGCATTGGCGTGCGTTCCCGTGCGGACCCGCACATCGGGCGCTGTCGGAGCGCGACGCGCGGGCACTGGTGGACGGTGCCATCACCGAGGCGACGGCAGCGCTGGCCCGCGCGGATGTGGCGCGTAGCGCCGGCAACCCCCGCGAGCGCATCCGGCAACTGATCCTGGACGAGGAGGTCGCGCTGCCCCGCCGGACTCCCCCGGCCGCATCGGCCCTGCTGGCGCAGTCGTTGACGCTGCACGCGCTGCTTCGGGTCGCCTTCACGCACGAGACGGCCGCCGCGACGGTGCGAGACCTGCACGCCGTCGACGCCGCCCTGGCGCCGTTGGCCGCGGCCGTTCGGGAGTCGCGGCGCACGGCGGTGGCGATGGCGGTCGCCGCCCTGCATCCGGCCGGCGCCGGCCGCGACGCCGACGTGGCAACCCGAGCGGCTACTCGCCGTCGGGCCGGCTGATCTCCTGCGCGGAGAAGCCCAGCGCGGAGAACCCTCCGTCGACCATGATCACGGAACCGCTGGTGGCCGGGAACAGATCGGACAGCAGCGCCACGCAGGCGCGGGCGACCGGGGTGGGGTCGGCGGTGTCCCAGCCGAGCGGGGCACGGTCGGACCATGCGTTCTCCAGGGACGAGAACCCCGGGATGGACCGCGCCGCGATCGTCTTGATCGGTCCGGCCGAGACCAGGTTCACCCGGATGCCCTCTGGCCCCAGGTCGCGGGCCAGATACCGGCTGGTCGACTCCAGCGCAGCCTTCGCCACCCCCATCCAGTCGTAGCCCGGCCAGGCCTGGCGCGCATCGAAGTCCAACCCGACGATGCTGCCCCCCGCCGTCATCAACGGTTTGATGGCGACCGCGAGTGCCTTCAGCGAGTACGCCGAGGTGTGGACCGCGGTCGCCACGTCCTCCCAGGGGGTCTGCAAGAACACGCCGCCCAGGGCGGTCGCCGGGGCGAACGCGACCGCGTGCAGCACGCCGTCGATGCGGTCGACGTGGGCGCCCACCCGCTCGGCGAGACTGTCCAGCTGTTCGGTGTTGGTGACGTCCAGTTCGACGACGGGCGCCGGCTCGGGTAGCCGCTGCGCGATCCGCTCCACCAAGGACAGCCGTCCGTATCCGGTGAGCACCACGTTCGCGCCCAACTGCTGTGCCAGCTTCGCGGTGTGGAAGGCCATCGAGGCCTCCGTGATGACCCCGGTGATCAGCAGGTTCTTGCCCGCGAGCAGTCCGGTGCCCAAGTTGCCGCTAGCCGTGCTCATATCGTGCCTTCCGTCGAATCGTCGTGCGTGGTGATGCCGTGTCGTCGTGCGCTAGTGACCCATCCCGAGGCCGCCGTCGACCGGGACGACCGCCCCGGTGATGTAGGCCGCGCCCTCCGAGGCGAGGAAGGACACCACCGACGCGACCTCCGACGGGTCGGCGTACCGGCCCAGCGGCACCTGCTGCACGATCTCGTCGCGCCGCTGCTGCGGCAGAGCTCTCGTCATGTCCGTGTCCACGAAACCCGGCGCCACGACGTTGGCGGTGATGTTGCGGGAACCCAGCTCGCGGGCGATGGACCGCGCCAGTCCGACCAATCCGGCCTTCGACGCCGCGTAGTTCGCCTGGCCGGCGCCGCCGGACAGGCCCACCACCGACGAGATGAAGACCATCCGCCCGTACCGCTTCTTGAGCATGCCCATGGCGGCACGCTTCGCGACGCGGTACGCGCCGGTCAGGTTTGTGTCGACGACCCGGTCGAACGACTCCTGGCCCATCCGCAGCAGCAGCGTGTCGTCGGTGATCCCGGCATTGGACACCAGCACCTCGACGGGGCCCTGGGTCTTTTCGACCTCGGTGAACGCCGCATCCACCGAGGCGCCGTCGGTGACGTCGCAGGCCACGGCGGTCAGGCCGTCCGGAGCCTCGCCGGAGCGCGACGTGACCGTCACCCGGTGGCCGTCGGCGGCGAGCCGCTGCGCGATGGCGAGCCCGATGCCGCGGTTGCCCCCGGTCACCAGCACCGACCGGCCGACGGCATCCTGCTGCCTGTCCACCCGCACTCCTTCGTGGGCGCCGCGCGCCGATCCGGCCGACCCGCGCCGGCGCGTCCTTCTCGTGTCGGTCCCTACGGTATCCGGCCCGAGGTGGCGACGGCGACCGCGACCCCCAGCATGACGACGATCGAGCCGGCGATCAGCCAGGGCCGCGAGGCGTCCTTGTGCACGATCTGGTAGCCGATCTGTTCGCCGAGCTGCTCGTACACCTTCTTCAGCTCCGCCGCGGAGTGGGCCGTGTGGAAATCCCCGCCGGAAATGCGCGCGATCTGCTGCATGGCCGCGGTGTCCAGGGCCACGTCGACCGGCTGCCCGTCCACGTCGATGGAAGCGTGCTCCGTTCCGAAAGCGATCACCGACACCGGGATACCGGCGTCCTTGGCGCGTTGCGCGGCATCCTGTTCGCTGCGGCCGACCGTGCGCTTGCCATCGGTCATCAGCACGATCCGCGCCGGCACCGGCTCGCTGGTGCCGCCGATGGTCCGCGCGAACATGTCGATGGTCTGCACGGCGGAGATGATCGCCTCGCCGGTCGCGGTGCGCTCGTCGAGCGTGAGCGAGTCGATCGCGTCGATCATCGGCTGCCGGTCCGTGGTGGGCGACACCAGCACGGTGGCGATGCCGGCGAACGAGATCAGGCCTAGGTTGACGCCGGGGGTGAGGTCCTCGACGAAGGCCGTGGCCGCCTCCTTCGCAGCGACCAGCCGGTTGGGCGCGACGTCCGTGGCCTCCATGGACAACGACACGTCGATCGCGAGCATCACGGTGGCCCGGTTACGGGGCACCTTGACATCCGCGGTCGGCCCCGCCATGGCCACCACCAGCAGCACCAGTCCCACCAGGACGACCGCGACGCCGATGTGGCGGGTGCCGCCGGGCCGACGCGGGGCCACCTTCTCCAGCAGTTCGAAGCTGGCGAACCGGACCGTCTGCCGACGGGTATGACGCTGCATCAGGATGTAGCCCAGCGCCAGCGCCAGCACCACACCGCCGATCGCGAGGAACGCCGGGGCGGCGAGCGTCATGGCGCTGCCGCCTTCGGGGTTCCTGCGGTGCCGTACGACCAGCCCCGCTTGCGGCGCACCACGAAACGAACCACCTCGCCCACCCAGTCCCGGTCGGTGGACAGGTGCAGCATCGGCACCCCGACGCTGCGGAGCGCCGCATCGACCTCCGCCCGCTGCTCGGTGGCCGCCGCCGCGAATCGATCCGCCAGTGCCCGCGTCACCCGGACCTGCTTGGTGCGCCCGGATTCCGGGTCGACGAGGGTGACCATGCCGACCGGCGGCAGTTCGACGTCGCGGGGATCGCTGATCTGGACGGCGAGCACGTCGTGTCGCGCGGCGAGTGCCCGCATCGGCCGTTGCCAGTCGGTCGGGCCGAGGAAGTCGGAGATCGCCACCACCAGGCCCCGGCGCCGTTCCGGGCGGCGCAGCTGATCCAGCGCCCCCGCGAGGTCGCCGCGCTCGCCCGGGGCGGTGCGCGGCACCGAGGCCAGGCTGCGCAGCAGGTGCAGGACGGCGGGGCGGCCGGCGCGGGCCGGAACGCGCAGCAGCGACCCACCGCCCGCGACGACGGCGCCGATCCGGTTGCCCCCGCCGCGGGTCAGGTGCGCCATCACGGCGGCCGCGACGATGGCCAGGTCGCGTTTCTCGCACAGCGCCGTGCCGAAGTCCATGGACGCAGACAGGTCCACCGCCAGCCAGGTCTCCAGTTCTCGATCCGCGACGGTGGTCCGGACGTGCGTGGTCGCGGTGCGGGCCGTGACCGCCCAGTCGATGCGTCGCACGTCGTCGCCGGGCACGTAGGGCCGCGCGTCACCCAGCTCACTGCCCGGGCCGGGCACCAGCCCCAGGTGATTGCCCTGCAGCAGGCCGTCCACCCGGTGCCGGATCACCACCTCGAGCTCCGCGAGCGCCGACTCCAGCCGATCGGGGTCGGACATCGCCGGCACGGGGGTCTGGGCGACCATCGCTCATCCCTCGGCGCGTTGCGCCGTCACCTGGGGCAGCGGGATGGCCTGCAGGAACCGGTTCAGCACCGTGTCCACGTCGATTCCGTCGGCCAGCGCGTCGTAGGACAGCACCAGCCGGTGCCGGAGCACGTCGGCGGCGACGTCGATCACGTCCTGCGGGACGACGAAGTCCCGGCCGCGGATCAGGGCGAGCGCCCGGGCCGCCGCCACGATGCCCAGCGTCGCCCGCGGCGACGCCCCGTAGGACAGCCATCCGGCCACGTCGGTCATGCCGTGCGCCGCCGGCGTGCGCGTGGCGTAGACCAGCCGCACCACGTAGTCGACCAGGGCGTGGTGCACGAAGACGCCCGAGGCGAGTGCCTGCAACCGGGCTAGCTCCGTGACGGGCACCATCTGCCGCGGGACGGGGGGTGTCGCGCCCATGCGGTAGACAATCTCCCGCTCCTCCTCGGGGGTGGGGTATCCGACGAGCAGCTTGAACAGGAACCGGTCGCGTTGCGCCTCCGGCAACGGGTAGACCCCCTCGCTCTCGATCGGGTTCTGGGTGGCCATCACCAGGAACGGGTCGGGCATCGGGAATGTGGTGCCGCCGATCGACACGTGCCGCTCGGCCATCACCTCGAGCAGCGCGGACTGCACCTTCGCGGGGGCGCGGTTGATCTCGTCGGCGAGCACGAAGTTCCTCACGACCGGGCCGAGCTCGATGTCGAACTCCTCGCGCCCGGCGCGGTAGATGCGGGTGCCCAGCAGGTCGGAGGGCACCAGGTCCGGGGTGAACTGCAGCCGAGCGAACGTGCCGCCGACGACGTTGGCGAACGTCTCCACCGCGAGGGTCTTGGCCACGCCGGGCACGCCCTCGATCAGCAGGTGTCCCCGGGCGATGAGGCCGACCAGCATCCGCTCCAGCAGCCGATCCTGGCCGACGATGACCCGCTTCACCTCGAACATGACGCGTTCGATGGTGCCGGCGACGGCCTCCGGACTCGCCGTGTCGGCGTCGGCACCTGCCCGGTGGCTCGTCGGCAGCGTCATCGTGGGGTCCCTTCGTCGACGGACTGATCCGTCGCCGGCGGCGTGTCGGGGTGCGCGCGCCACCAGCTCAGGTCTTCCAGCGTATCGATGTCGCGGGTCTCGTCACCGAGTGACGGCACCTCGACGGCGATGATCGGGTCGAGCAGGTCGCCCAACCGGCGTCCGTGCCACGTCGGCTGGGCTGCGCAGGCATGACGCAGCAGCAGGACTGGGTACACGCCGACGCCGTAGTGTCGCCGGTCGTCGCCGGTGAGGATCGCTCCCCCGGCCGCGTCCCGGGCCGCCGTGGCCAGCCGGCGCCAGGTGACCGGCGTGACGCCGACCTGGTCGACGGCCATGACCGCCACCAGCTCCGCCGCCGTCGCGTCGGATCGCCGGGCGGCGAGCTCGGCCACCCCGGCCGCAACGCCGGCCGCCGGACCGCCACCGGGTGGGTCCTCGCGAGCGACGATCACGGCGGCGTCCGTGCGCGGCTCGGGCCCGACCACGACCACGGGCCGGCCCGCAGCCTGGTGTACGGCGCGGTCCAGCAGCGTGCGTCCGGCGATCGACAACGATGCCTTGTCCGCCCCGCCCAGCCGTCGCCCGGCACCGCCGGTCAGCAGGATGAAGGAGTCGGGGTACGCCCCCGGGCCGCCTTCGGGCCCCGGACGTCTCGTCATCGATCCGCCGTTGTCGTCATCGACGGGCCAGGCGTCAGACCCCCGGCCGGGTGGCGCCGATGTAGCCGCTCCACCTCATGGGCGAAATCTTGACCACGCTGCCGGACTGCGGGGCCTCGACCATCTTGCCGTTGCCCATGTAGATGGCGACGTGGTGGATGGTGGCCGGATTGGACGTGTTGTAGGCGTAGAACACCAGGTCGCCGGGTTGCAGGTCGGACTTCGAGACCTTGGTGCCGTAGTTGTACTGGTAGCCGGAATAGTGCGGCAGGTACACGCCCTGCTGCGCCCAGGCGTACAGGGCCAGCCCCGAGCAGTCGAAGCCGACCTTCTTGTAGTCGCCGTAGCGGTCGGCCACGCCGTAGTCCCGAATGCCCCTGGTGGGTCCGTTCGCGTTGCCGCCGCCCCAGGCATACGGCGTGCCCAGGTACTTCAGTGCCGCCTGGACGACGAGTTGGCCGCGGGTGCCGTCGGACGGGATCGTGACGGTATCCGGATCCTGACCGCGCGCCTCGGCCTGCTCGCGCAGCCGCGCCGCTTCCTCCCGCTGTTTGCGGAGCTTCGCCTGGCGGGCCTTCTCGTTCTTGATGGCGATGGCGCGGTTGGACGCCTCCTGGTTGGCGAGCTGTTCGGCGGCCTGCCTCTCCCGGCGAAGGCTGTCGGCCTCGTCCTGCTGCATGGCGGTCTGCGCGGCGAGGCGCTGGTCGGCCTCCTGCTTGGCCTTGAGCCACGCTTGGTATTGCAGTTTCTGGCTCTGCAGCAGCGCGACGTTGTTCAACGCGGCCTGGTACTGGGCCTGTTGCTGGTCCAGCTGCGCCTGCAACGCGTTCAATTGATGCTGTCCGGAGTCGAAGGCGTCCGCCGCGGCCTGCCAGGCCTTGTCCGCCTCCGCCTTCGCGGCCACGGCGTCCTGGGCGGCCTGATCGGCCTTGATGGCGGCGGCCTTCGCCGCCGAGTCCAGATTGGCCTTCGCGGTGCGCGCGGTGCTGAGCTGGGCGAGCACGGTTGCCTGGTTGGCGGACACCTGCTCGATCATCTGCTGGCGCGCCAGGAGATCGCCCATGGAGTCGGAATCGAGCAGCACCGTCATCGATCCCACGACGGTTCCCTGACGGAAGGACGCCGCGGCGAAGTCGGCGGCGTGCTGCTCCGCGGCGGTGATCTCGTCGGCGGCGGCTGCCGCCGATTCCTGTGCCTCGGCGGCAGCCGCCTTCGCCTCCTCGACCGCGGCCTGCGCCATCTGCAGGTCCACCTGCGCCTTCATGGCCAGTTCGGCCTTCAGCTCGGTGGCGTCCTGTAGCTGCTGGATCGTGGCCTGGGTGGCGGTGACCTGAGCCGAGAGCCGCCCCACCTCCGCGGACGCCGCCTGAGCCTGACTCTGACCCTGTTGAATCTGTGAGTCGGAGGGGTTCGGCGGCGGCAACGGATCCGCATGGGCGGCGGGCGTCAGGAGCGTCGCTGCGACGGCGGCAGTCACTGACAGCAGGGCGGCACGCACCGGTGCACCGCGACGGCGGCGGTCTCCTCCCACACTCACAGGCTGTCCTTTCGCGGTCGACGCTGCCTTCGCGTCTGCGCCGCACCCGGAACCGAATCGCTGACTCACGGTGCCGATGTAGCGACGCACGGCAACCGAAAATGCGCAGACTGCTACCACTGTGCCACTTCACCATCGGCAGTGACAACAGCAACATGAGCGATCAGCCGTCACTCCATTAACAAACAGGACATAAGAGACGGCGGCGGGGTTAGTCCTTCCGGGCGCTCCGGGTGGCGCCACCACGTGCGCGAAGGGGCACCTGCTCGTCGACCAGCAGCCGGTGGATGAAGCCGTACGAGCGGCCCGTCTGCTCCGCCAGAGACCTGATACTCTCCCCGGCCTCGTAGCGTCGCCGCACATCGGAGGCGAGGGAACTCCGGGTGGTGCCTGTGATTCGGGCGCCCTTGCGGAGCCGCTGCAGCGTTGGCTTCGTTGCCATGGCCATCACCTTCCGGTCGAGAGTGGCACGTCGGTCCGAAACGTCGCGTGGAAGCGGCACCCCCGAACTCCGCTCGCCGAATCGTGACCGGTGGCTTCATCATCGGCCCGCACAGTGACGCGCGCCACTCCACGACGCAGCATCATCTGTCTTGAGGAGACGAGCGCGGGCCCTCGACCAGGCGGCGGCACCCTCTCAGGCGAGTTCGACCAGATCCAGGTAGTCCTCGGACCAGTGGTCCTCGGTGCCGTCCGGCAGCAGGATCACCCGTTGCGGATCCAACGCCGACACCGCACCGGGGTCGTGCGTCACCAGCACGACCGCGCCCTCGAAACGTCGCAGCGCGTCCAGAACCTGCTCGCGGCTGACCGGGTCCAAGTTGTTGGTGGGCTCGTCCAGGAGCAGCACGTTCGCGGCCGACGACACCAACCCGGCCAGGGCCAGCCGGGTCTTCTCGCCGCCGGACAAGGTGCCGGCCCGCTGATCCAGCTGCTCCCCGCTGAACAGGAACGCGCCCAGCAGATTGCGCAGCTCCTGCGCGCCGGTATCCGGCGCGGCGTGCCGGGTGTTCTCCCACACGCTGGCGTCCGGATCGATCGTGTCGTGCTCCTGGGCGAAATATCCCAGCCGCAAACCGTGTCCGGGCTCCACCGATCCGGTGTCCGGCTGCTCCACCCCCGCCAGAATCTTGAGCAGCGTCGTCTTGCCGGCGCCGTTCAACCCCAGCACCACGACCCGGCTGCCACGATCGATGGCGAGGTCCACCCCGGTGAACACCTCGAGCGATCCGTAGCTCTTCGACAGCGTGGAAGCCGTCAGCGGTGTCCGGCCGCAGGGCGCCGGCGCCGGGAAGCGGATGTGCGCCACCTTGTCCGACACCCGGACTTCGTCCAAGGCGTCCAACAGGCGTTCGGCACGGCGCACCATCTGATGCGCGGCGGCCGCCTTGGTGGCCTTGGCGCCGAGCTTCGCCGCCTGGGCCTTCAACGCGGACGCCTTCTTCTCCGCATTCGCGCGCTCGCGCCGGCGGCGCTGTTCGTCGGTGGCGCGGGCGGTGAGGTAGCGCTGCCAGTTCATGTTGTAGATGTCGACCTCGCCGCGGACCGCGTCCAAGAACCACACCTTCGTGACGATGGCATCCAGCAGGTCGACGTCGTGGCTGATGATCACGAGTCCACCGGTGAAGGACCCCAGGAAGTCCCGCAGCCACACGATCGAGTCGTGGTCCAGGTGGTTCGTGGGCTCGTCCAGGAGGAGCTGAACGTGACCCGAGTCGGTATTGCCGGCCGCGGCGAACAGGATGCGCGCCAGTTCCACACGGCGCCGCTGACCCCCGGACAGCGTGTGCATCTGCTGCGCCAGGACGCGTTCGGGCAGCCCCAGGTTGTGGCAGATCCGGGCGGCCTCGGACTCGGCCGCGTAGCCACCGAGCGCCGAGAAGCGTTCCTCCACCCGCCCGTAGCGGGTGATCGCAACGTCCCGCTCCGGTCCATCCGCCAACTCGGCCATCTGGATCTGCAGCTTCTCGAGCTGTTCGGCCAACTGGTCCAGGCCCCGCGACGAGAGCACCCGCTGCCGTGCGGTGATCGCCAGATCACTCTCCCGCGGATCCTGCGGCAGGTAGCCGATCTCGCCGGTGCGCGTCACGGTGCCCGCATACGGCAGGCCCTCGCCGGCCAGTACGCGCATGGTGGTGGTCTTCCCCGCCCCGTTGCGGCCGACCAGGCCGATGCGCTCGCCGTGCTGGACGCGCAGGGTCGCGTCCGACAGCAGGATTCGGGTGCCGGCCCGTAGTTCGAGTCCGGTGGCGGTGATCACGTGAAACCATGCTACCGGTTTCCGCGTGGCGATCCTGCGGGCGCGGGCGACCAGGGCGTTAGGCTCAAGGCATGATGCGGATGATCGTCGCGGTCGACTCCGCCGGTGGCATGGCCACGGAGCAGGGCATCCCGTGGACGCTGCCCACCGACCAGCGGTTCTTCTCCGATCAAATCGCCGACGGTGTGATCCTGATGGGCTACCACACGTATCTAGAGGTGAAATCGCCCCTGCACGAGCGGGTCAACTACGTCGCCACTCGGCGCACGACCGAGCTCCGCGACGGTTTCGTGGCGGTGCCGGATGCCGCCGCCTTCGTCGTCGAGCACCGCGACGACGCGATTCAGAACATCGGCGGCGCAGGGCTTTTCGCCTCCACGTTGCATCTGGCCGACGAACTGCTGGTCACCCGCATCGACGCCGACTTCCGCTGCACCACGTTCTTCCCGCCGTTCGAGGACCGGTTCGACCTGGTGGCCGAGTCCGACCGGATCGAGGAGAACGGCGTCACCTTCACGTTCCAGACGTGGCGGCCGCATCCTGGATCGTGATCTCGATCGTCAGGGCTCGGGCGGCGACGTCGTCCAGCACCGCTCGGCGGGGTTCTCCGACGTCGGGGAACACCCGGCGCGGCAGCGAGGCCAGTCCGCGCAGTCGCGGGTCGTCGAGGACCGCGTCGATCGCCGCCCGGTCCCCCGCCGCGATCAGACCGTCGAACGGCGCCCCATGGGTCGAGAACACGCGGTGTGCGGCGTCGGCCGCGGCGCGATACGAGTCGCGCCGCTGGTTGCCGCGGCGACGCGCATAGCGCTGCTGCGACCATCCGCCGGCGGCCGTTCGCGACTGCACGTAGCGGCTGTCCGTCGAACTCACCAGCACCTCGCCGGCCCGGCAGACACCGACCGAGAACGCGCGTTCCCGGACGACGATCGCGGCCAGGTCGCCCAGGGACTCGATGTGCGCCAGCAGCGCCTCCACCGGCTCCTGCTCCGGGGAGCCCGCCGGCGCGGCGCGCAGCGGCGGGAACGGTACGGCGAGCGAGGCGGTCGCCCCGTCGGTCCCGGTGACGACGACATCCTGCGGACCGGCGTCGCTGACGAGCGCTCCCCCGTGCCGATCCGCGAAGCGCATCAACCAACCGGGCAGTCGCTCCGGTTCCACCTCCACGACGCGCCCCCCGCCGGGCGCCTGGCGTATCCGCGTCACAGCCCGCTGCCCGCGGACCAGACCTGTCCGGCGTGGCCACCGAGGGCCGTGGCCGTGGCCACCGCCCGATCGTCGGTGAGCGACGCGACATAGTCGATGATTCCGCGCCCTCGGCCGAGCCGGGCCAGATCGGCCTCCGAGGTGGTCGGCCGTCCGTCCTCGCCGATCAGCAATTCCGGCGCGGTGGCGGCCAGCTCCCGGTAGTCCTCGGTGGCCAGCCGGATGAAGTCGGTCAGCCGGCGGGGCGCGCGGACCGCATCCTCCGGGTCGTCGAGCCACGCGTCCAGACCCTCCACCAGCGTGGTGAGCACCTCCGCCTGACCGCGTTGCAGCAGGGCGAGATCGGGCCGGTCCAGCACGAAGCGTTGGTGCACGAACTTCAGCACTGCCACCTCGTGCCAGGCCTGGCGGGTCAGCAGCAGGTGCCCGGCCCGCACCGGCGGCGTGGCGGTGGCCATGACGGAATCCTGCAGGTGTCGGATCCAGGAGTCGGTGAACAGCCCCACGGCCCGTTCGGCCGCGATGGACGAGTCGAACGGCACGGCCAGCAGTCCGTCCACCAGTTCGTCGCCGACCCGCGACACGGCCGTGGCGAACACCTCGTCGGAGTACAACCAGGCATCCTTGCGGGCCAGGCTGCGACGCAGCATTTCCAGCGAATACCCCGGCAGCCGCCCGGACTCCACCAGCTCGGCGTCGCTCTCCCGGGACAGCTCCAAGCGCGACCGCAGCCATGTCCGGAACTCCGCGGCGACCGAGGCGTGTTGCAGCACTCCGGCCCGGTGGAAGTCGTCCAGGTCGTGCAGCGAGTAGGCGATGTCGTCCGCCAGGTCCATCACCGAGCACTCCACGGTCTGTTGCCACGGCGAGATACGCGGGTAGGCGCTGCGCGCCTCGACCATCTCGGGCACGTCGATCAGATACGCGGAGTACTTCAGCGAGCCGACCCCGCTGGGTCCGGGCGTGGCGCCCCGGGGTCGCTCCGCCGCCTGGGAGGGGTGCTCCGCAGGGTATCCGGCGCGGGCCCACGGGTACTTGAGCACCGCCGCCCGCACGGCCGCGGTGAGCCCGAGCCCGTGCTCCTCCGTGCCGTGCACGTCGAGTGAGGTGAGGATGCGGAACGTCTGGGCGTTGCCCTCGAAGCCGTCGGAGAGGCCGAACCGGCCGCGCGCGATCCGATCCAGGATGCGCTCGCCGAGATGCCCGAAGGGAGGGTGGCCCAGGTCGTGGGCGCTGGCGGCGGCCTGCACCACCACCGGGTCGCATCCGCCCAGCTCCTCCAGCAGGGGCAGGTCGTCCCCGGCGCGCAGCGCCGTGGCGATCGCGCGGGCCACCGCCGTCACCTTCACGGTGTGGGTGAGCCTGTTGTGCACCACCTGACCGGCGGACCCCTGATTGACGACCTGGGTCACGGCGGCCAAGCGGGCGAAATACGGCGAGAAGCGGATGCGCTCGAGATCGTCCCGGAAGGCACCTTCCGTGGCAGCCTGCATTTCCGGCGCCACGGTGGGCGCTGTGGCGGCCTGCATCTCTTCGGTCGACGCGGTTCGCGGGTTCGCCGTGGTGGCCGCCGAGCCCGAGGCACCGTCGCTGCGGCGGGCCAGGCGTGCATCCATCCGATCAACCTACCGCCGCCCGGCCCTAGGATGATCGTCAGCCATCCCGCGACCGAAGGAGTCCCGTGCCGACCGGTGCATCGCGTTTCCCGAACAGAGGCCTCATCGGCGTCATCAACCTCGCGAACGAGAAACCGGGCGTGTTGCGCTACGCCGACGGGGTCGATGCGGCGCTGCGGCTGGCCGACGAGTACCGGCAGGCCGGCTTCGCAGCCCTGGATCTGGGCGCCCAGTCGTCCCACTACTCGGTGCGCCGGATGTCGGCGGCCGAGCAGATCGACCTGCTCGCACCGGTGGTGAGCGCCCTGGCCGCCGACGGGTACCCCTGTGCCGTGGAGACCGAGTTGCCCGAGGTCATCGACGCGGTGGCCGCCGCCGGGGCGGCGTGCATCAACCTCAGCGGCAAGGCCGGCAGCGACGAGGTGCTGGCCACGATCGCCGGATACGGACTGGACTGCATTACGTCATTCACGCCGCGCGACTCCCCGTCCGACGTGGACGAGATCGACATCGAGCAGGACCTCCGCGGACGACACCTGGAGTACCTGCGCGGCACGGTGCAACGGCTAGTGGATGCCGGCGTCAGCAGTCTCGTGGTGGACGCGGGTATCGGCTACTCGTATCGGATGCCCTATTCCCAGTTCGCCAAGTACCAGGTGGAGACGATCCGGCAGACCCGTCGGATGGGCCGCGATCTCGGCTATCCGACGCTGGTCGCGGTGCCGCGCGTCGACAATATCTGGTTGATCTCGGCGTTCGCGGCCACCGCCATCGAGAGCGGCGCCGACATGCTGCGCTGCCACGATCCGGAGATCGGAATGGTGGGCGCGCTGCTCGGTTTCGTCCCCGGCGAAGTACCCAACTACTGAGCCGCTGGCCCAAGCGTCAGATGTTGAAGCCGATGGCGCGGAGCTGGTCGCGGCCGTCGTCGGTGATCTTCTCCGGACCCCACGGCGGCATCCACACCCAGTTGATGCGGTAGTCGGCGACGATCGGTGCCGGTCCGCCGGTCAGCGCGGCACAAATCTGGTCCTCGATCATCTCCTGCAGCGGGCATGCGGCGGAGGTGAGCGTCATGTCGATCAGGCACACGTTGTCGTCGTCGACCTGCAGGTCGTAGATCAGGCCCAGATCCACCACGTTGATGCCGAGCTCCGGGTCGATGACGTCCTTCAGCGCCTCTTCGATCTCGTCGAGCGAGGCGGCGGTCGCCGCCGACGGTTCGGCCGCGGCAACGGTCGCCGTGCCACCGGATTCGAGGTCGAGGTCGGCGGCGCTACGCCCCGACCGGTCTGCCGTCATCGTTGTCTCGTCACCCATGAGCACCATTGTCCCCGATCTGCGACTGAGTTGCGACCGCCTCGGCGGCGGCATGCTCGAACGCCTTCCATCCGAGCAGTGCGCACTTCACCCGGTTCGCGTACTGCGAGACGCCGGCGAACGCGACCGCATCGCCCAGCACCGCCTCGTCGCCGGGGTCCTCGCCCTTGCTCTTCACCATGGCCTCGAACGCCTCGTGCAGCGTCTGCGACTCGGCCAACGACCGGCCGATCAGCAGGTCGGTGAGCACGGACAGCGACGCCGTCGAGATCGAGCATCCCACCGCGTCGTACGACACGTCCGCGACCGTCGGCGTGCCATCGGCATCGCGGGACAGTGCCAGTCGCAGCGTCACCTCGTCGCCACAGGTCGGATTGACCTGGTGGGACTGGGCGTCGAAGGGCTCGCGCAAGCCTGAGTGATGGGGCGCGCGCGCGTGATCCAGGATGATCTCCTGGTACAGGTCGGCCATCGCCATCGTGGTGCTCACCTCCCGGCGAAGAACTTTTGTGCCGCCATGACGCCGTCCACCAGGGCGGCCACGTCGTCGGCGCTGGAGTACACGCCGAAGGTGGCGCGGGTGGAGGCCGCGACGCCGTACCGCCGGTGCAGCGGCCAGGCGCAGTGATGCCCGGTCCGGACGGCCACGCCGGCATCGTCGAGTAGTTGCCCGACATCGTGCGGATGGACGCCGTCCACGAGGAAGGCCACGGCCGGGCCCCGGTCGTCCATGGAGCTCGGGCCGAAGACGGTCACGCCGTCGATCGCGGACAGCTGCTCGATGGCCAGCGCGGCGAGTTCCGACTCGTGTCGCTCGACGGCGTCCATGCCCAGGTCGGTCAGGTAGTCCACCGCGGCGCCGAGCCCGACGGCCTGGGTCACCGGGGGTGTGCCCGCCTCGAACCGCGCCGGCGGCGGCATGAAGGTCGAGTGGTCCATATGGACCTCTTCGATCATGGAGCCGCCGGTGAGGAACGGCGGCAGCGCCGCCAGGAGTTCGTACTTGCCGTACAGCACGCCGATGCCGG
Organism: Nakamurella lactea; assembly: GCA_044463185.1. GTDB lineage: Bacteria > Actinomycetota > Actinomycetes > Mycobacteriales > Nakamurellaceae > Nakamurella > Nakamurella lactea_A. The sequence continues at coordinate 23,127 of JBIQMQ010000011.1, forward strand.
TGGGGCCGAGCATCTTGTGGCCGGAGAAGGCCGCGAAATCGACGTCCAGCTCGGCGAAATCGGTGGCGCGGTGCGGCACCGACTGGCAGGCATCCAGCACCACGAACGCGCCCGCTCGATGCGCGGCCGCGGTGAGTTCCCGGATCGGCGGGATCGTGCCGAGCACGTTCGACTCGGCGGTGAACGCGACCACCTTGGCGCGTGGCGTGAGGATCGCGTCGAGCGACGACAGGTCCAGGCGATAGTCGTCACCGAGCGGGATGTAGCTGAGCGTCGCCCCGGTGCGCAACGCGAGCTGCTGCCAGGGCACCAGGTTCGCGTGGTGCTCCATCTCGGTCACGACGATCTCGTCGCCCGGCCCCAGCCGGAACCGTTCGGCCTCCGGCCCCGAGTAGCCGGCGTTGCCGAACGCATACGCGACGGTGTTGAGCGCGGCCGTCGCACCCGCCGTGAACACGATCTCCTCGGGTCGGCCGGCCCCGGTGAACGCGGCGACCTTCGCCCGCGCCGTCTCGTAGTGCGCGCTGGCCTCGCCCGCCAGCTGGTGCGAACTGCGGCCGACGGCCGCGTAGTGGTCGGTGACGAACTCCTGCTCGGCGTCGATGACGCAGACCGGGCGCTGTGAGGTCGCTCCGGAATCGAGGTAGACCAGCGGGGCCCCGCCGCGGACGGTCCGCTCCAGAATGGGGAAATCCCCGCGGATCGGCGTGGTGTCGAGGGCGGCGACGGCCGCGGCGGACTGCGTCATCTCAGGCCACTGCCGCCTGCCCGGTGAAGCGGACATAGCCGTTCGCCTCCAGCTCCTCGGCGAGCTCGGACCCGCCGGACTCGGCCACCTGGCCCGCCACGAAGACGTGCACGAAGTCCGGCTTGATGTAGCGCAGAATCCGCGTGTAGTGGGTGATCAAGAGTACGCCCACGGCCTCGCCGGCGGCAGCGGAACTTTCCTTGTAACGGTTCACGCCCTCCGAGACCACCTTGAGGGCGTCGATGTCCAGGCCGGAGTCGGTCTCGTCCATGATCGCGATGCGCGGTTTCAGCAGCGACATCTGCAGGATCTCGTGCCGCTTCTTCTCCCCGCCGGAAAAGCCCTCGTTGACGCTGCGCTGCGCGAAGTCGGGATCCATCTGCAGAAACTGCATCTCGTCCTTGACCTCCTTCAGCCACTGCCGTACGCCCGGGGCCTCGCCGCGGACGGCGGTGGCCGCGGTGCGCAGGAAGTTCGAGGTGGTGACGCCGGGGATCTCCACCGGGTACTGCATGGCCAGGAACAGGCCGGCCCGGGCACGCTCGTCGACGGTCATGGCCAGTACGTCCTGGCCGTCCAGCGTCACGGAGCCGGAGGTCACGTGGTATTTGGGGTGCCCTGCCAGCGAGTAGGCGAGCGTCGACTTGCCGGAGCCGTTCGGCCCCATGATGGCGTGTGTTTCGCCGGAGTCGACGGTCAGATTGACGCCGCGCAGGATTTCCTTGGTCGTCTCGTCGGTGACGACCGAGACGTGCAGGTCGGAGATCTCAAGTCTTGCCATGGGTTTTCTAGCTCCAGAACGTGTGGTGTGCGATTCGGGTCGTGCGCTGCTGTGCAGGTGGTGCATGCTCGTTGCCGGGCGGCGGGAGTCAGTAGCCGGTGATGGCGAGTTCCCGCTCGACGGTCTCGGTGATGTGTTCGATCACCTCGTCGATGCCGACCTTGTTGAGCACCTCGTGGAAGAAGCCGCGCACCACGAGGCGCTTGGCGACATCGGGGGTGATGCCTCGGGACTGCAGGTAGAACAGGTGCTCGTCGTCGAACCGTCCGGTCGCCGAAGCGTGCGCCGCCTTGATGATCTCCCCGGTTTCGATCTCCAGGTTGGGCACCGAATCGGCGCGGGAGCCGTCGGTGAGCAACAGGTTCCGATTCATCTCGTACGAATCGGTGCCTTCCGCCGTCGCGCGGATCAGCACGTCGCCGACCCATGCGGTGCGCGCGCGCTCGCCCTGCAGCGCGCCCTTGTACAGCACCTCGGAGCGGCAGTTCGGGTAGGTGTGGTCCACGAAGATGCGGTGCTCCAGGTATTGGCCGGCGTCGGCGAAGTACAGGCCCAGCAGCTCGACGTCGCCGCCCGGTCCGCGGTAGTCGACGTCCACCGCCGTGCGCACCACTTCGCCGCCGAACGTGAGCACGCTGTGCTTCACCCTCGCGTCCCGCCCCACCGCGATGTGGTGGTGGGCCAGCTGGACGGTGTCGCCGGCCCAGTCGGCGATCGTGGCGACGTTCAGGTCGGCGCCGTCGGCGACCGCGAACTCCACCAGGTGCGCGACCGTGGCGGAGCCCTGTTCGCGGAGCACCACGGTGGCGCGGGCGTGCTCGCCCACGCGCACCAGCACGTGCCCGGCCTCGGTGATCGAGGCGTCCGCGCCGTCCAGGGTGACGACGATGGGTGCGTCGACGGACGTCCCGGCCGGCACATCGATGAGCAGCGTGTCGGGGTTCGCCTCCATCAGCCGGGCGGTGGCGCGGTCGGTGGGCAGGTAGTCGCTGGCGCCCTTGAGTGCCTTCGCCGCCTGGCCGGACACCACTCGTACGTCCGCCCCGTCGGTGGGCTCCCAGGTGGCGGTGAGTCCGCCGACGGTGAATTCGGCATCGGCGTGCAGGCCGCGCAGCCGGCGCAGCGGCGCGAACTTCCACAGTTCGCTCTTGGCGGTGGGCACCGGGTGATCGTCCACGGACGCGGAGGCGACGGGGTGCAGGTGCGAGGCCACACCGCTGGTCCGCGTGGCGCCGGTGTGGGTGTGCGCGGCCAGCCCGTTCGGACCGCCCAGGACAGGGCCGGCCGACCGGTCCACGGTGTTGGTATCCAAGTCAGTTGTCGTCATGTGCGGCGACCGGCCGTCCGGTCGCGAACCTTTCTCTCGTGGGGACTCAACGCATCGGGTATGACGCCGTTCGCGGCGTCAGCCGACGGCGCCTTCCATCTGCATTTCGATCAAGCGGTTCAGTTCGAGCGCGTACTCCATGGGCAGTTCCTTGGCGATCGGCTCGATGAACCCGCGCACGATCATGGCCATGGCCTCGTCCTCCGACAGGCCGCGGCTCATCAGGTAGAAGAGCTGATCGTCGTTGATCTTGGACACCGTCGCCTCGTGGCCCATCGTGACGTCGTCCTCGCGAATGTCGACGTACGGGTAGGTGTCCGACCGCGACGTGGTGTCGACCAGCAGGGCGTCGCATTTGACCGTGGACTTCGAGTGGTGGGCGCCGGGGTTCACCTGGATGAGTCCGCGATAGGAGCTGCGCCCACCTTCACGGGAGATCGACTTCGAGATGACCTCCGAGGACGTGTGCGGCGCCAGGTGCAGCATCTTGGAGCCGGTGTCCTGGTGCTGGCCCTTGCCGGCGAACGCCACGGACAGCACGGAGCCCTTGGCGTGCTCCCCCGTCATCCATACCGACGGGTACTTCATGGTGACCTTGGAGCCGATATTGCCGTCGACCCACTCCATAGTGGCGCCCTCTTCGGCCTTGGTGCGCTTGGTGACCAGGTTGTAGACGTTCGTGGACCAGTTCTGGATCGTGGTGTACCGGCAGCGGCCGCCCTTCTTCACCACGATCTCGACCACGGCCGAGTGCAGCGAGTCCGAGCGGTAGATCGGCGCGGTGCAGCCCTCGACGTAGTGCACGTAGGCGTCCTCGTCGACGATGATCAGCGTCCGCTCGAACTGGCCCATGTTCTCGGTGTTGATCCGGAAGTAGGCCTGCAGCGGGATCTTCACGTGCACGCCCTTGGGCACATACACGAAGGATCCGCCGGACCACACCGCGGTGTTCAGCGCCGCGAACTTGTTGTCGCCGGCCGGGATCACCGAACCGAAGTATTCGTCGAACAGGTCGGGGTGCTCCTTGAGGCCGGAGTCGGTGTCCAGGAAGACGACGCCCTCATTGGCCAGGTCCTCACGGATCGAGTTGTAGACGACCTCGGACTCGTACTGGGCGGAGACGCCGGAGATCATCATCTGTTTCTCGGCCTCGGGGATGCCGATCCGGTCGTAGGTGGTCTTGATGTCCTCGGGCAGGTCCTCCCACTTGGTGGCCTTGTTGGCGGTGGCCCGTACGAAGTACTTGATCGAGTCCAGGTCGATGCCGGACAGGTCGGCGCCCCAGGTGGGCATGGGCTGCTTCTCGAACAGCTTCAGCGCCTTCAGTCGCCGTTGCAGCATCCAGTCCGGCTCGTCCTTGAGCCCGGAGATCTCGCGCACGACGTCTTCGGTGAGCCCCCGTTTCGCATCGGCGCCCGCATCGTGCGCATCGGACCAGCCGAACTGGTACTGGCTGAGTGCATCGATGGTTTCTGCCTGGGCGATGCGTGCTTCGCTCAATTCGGGAGCGGTGGTCATCAAGATGTCCTTCCGTTGCTGTGCATGCTCGAGG
>JBIQMQ010000012.1:0-11066 GCA_044463185.1 Nakamurella lactea
GCCAGCAGGTACACCTCCTCGTGGGCGAAGAACCAGAAGAAGTGCTGGTAGAGGATGGCGCCCCCGTTGGCCGCGTCGAACACGTGCCCGCCGAACTGTCGATCGACCTCGAGCCCGAGGAACGTCGCCGCGACGATCGGGTACGAGATCAGCACCATGATCGATGCGAAGAACATGTTCCAGGTGAAGATCGGCATCCGCCACATCTTCATGCCGGGCGCACGCAGGCACAGGATCGTGGTCAGCAGGTTGACGGCGGTCAGGATGACGCCGATCACCAGCAGCGTGGCGCCCATCAGGAACAGGTCGCCGCCGGCGCCCGGGCTGTTGGCCGAGTTGGACAGCGGCGGGTAGGCGGTCCAGCCGAACTCGGGCGCTCCGCTGGGCGTGAGGAAGCTCAGCGACGCCGTGATCCCGCCGGTCAGAAACAGCCAGAACGACACCGCGGTCAGGCGCGGGAACGCGAGGTCCGGGGCGCCGATCTGCAACGGCACCAGCATGATCGACAATCCGAACACGAACGGCGTCGCGTAGAACAGGAACATGATCGCGCCGTGCATGGTGAAGAGCTGGTTGAACTGCTCGTAGGACAGGAAGTCCATGCCCGGCTGGGCGAGTTCCGCCCGCATGATGAGCGCCATCAGGCCCGCGATCATGAAGAACGCCAGCGCGCACGCGATGTACATCATGCCGATGGTCTTGGCGTCGGTGGTGCGCAGCAGCCGCAGGAATCTCGACCCGCGCGGGGCGCGCGCTTCGGCGGGTCGGTGCGCCACGGGCACCGGCGGCAGGGAGATTTCCGGACGGGGGGACGTTGTGGTCATTCGCGTGCTCCAGTGCGGCCTCGGCATGGCACGTCGGATACGTGTCGCACAGACTATAAACGATTAAGTACAGTTTGTCCGTGTAAAAACATCGTGTCACCTTGTGGTGACGTAACGTCCCGAACAACGAGAATGACGCCGCAGCCGCCATGCGCCGACGGGACCGATAATCACCGCCCGGTACATGCGATTCACACGCACCGCCAGTCGTACTCCACGCGTCGGGTGGGATGATCGCCGGCATGCGCTTGTCGACCCTGTCACGCCGCAGCCACACGGCGGTCGCCCTCACCCTCGCCGTGTGCGCGGTGGTCGTCGCCTCGTGCACCAGCACGGTCGCCGGCTCACCGCTGGGCGCGGATGGCGCGCCGCCCAGCAGCACCGCCACCGGGACCGGGGACCCAGGGCCGACCCACCGGATCACCGAGCCGACCGCGCCGCAGAGTTCCGCAGGTTCCTCGGACGAGACGGACACGCCCGCCGAGTTGGCCCGCTTCTACGACCAGGACCTCGAGTGGGGCGACTGCGCGCCCTACGCCACCACCTCCAGCGACCGCACCACGTACGCGGAGGCGAACATCCAGTGCGCCCGGCTCACCGTGCCCCTGGACTACGCCCACCCGGACGGCACCACGATCACGATCGCCGTGACCCGCCAGCAGGCCACCGGCGACCGGATCGGCTCGGTCGTCTTCAACCCGGGCGGCCCCGGCGCGTCCGGCGTGTCCATCGTCGCGCAGCTCGCCATGTACGGCGTCGACGCGCCGCTCGCCCAGCGGTTCGACTTCGTCGGCTTCGACCCGCGCGGCGTCGGCGCGTCGCAGCCCGCCATCGCCTGCCAGACCGACCAGCAGCAGGACGCCAACCGGGCCGCGAACTGGCCCGGATTCATGCCGTCCGAGACACCGGCCGACGTGACCGCCGCCAATGACATGTCGAAGTCGTTCGTCGCGGACTGCGTCAAGACCATCTCCGGCGAGGGCGTCGACGGAACGGAATTCCTGGCGCAGGTCGGCACCACCAACGTCGCCAAGGACCTCGATGTGCTGCGCGCCGTGCTGGGCGACGAGCAGCTCACCTACGTCGGATGGTCGTACGGCACCAGCATCGGCACCCAGTACGCCGAGCAGTTCCCGGCCCGGGTGCGTGCCATGATCCTGGACGGCGCCGTGGACCCCGCCGTGGACACGGCCGCCGACGCGCTGCGCCAGGCCGAAGGTTTCCAGAAGGCCTTCGACGCGTTCGCGGCCTGGTGCGCACCACGCCAGGGCTGCCCGTGGACGAGCGCCGACAACGCCAACAGCCGGTTCCAGGTGATCGCCCAGCCGCTGATGTCCACGCCACTCACGCTGTCCGACGGACGGACGCTCGCGTTCCTGGACGCCGTCACCGGGGTCGCCAACGCGCTCTACTCGGACACCTCGTGGCCGTCCCTGCTGAAGGCGCTCGACGACCTCGCCGCCGGCAACGGCGACGCGCTGATGGCACTGGCCGACGACTACTACGGCCGGGACGGCGACGGGCACTATTCGCGCATGCTCGAGGCGTTCACCGCCATCCGCTGCATGGACTCCGACCGGATCACGGACGCGGCCGCCGTCACCGAGCTCAACCGCAAACTGATCGAGGCCTCACCGTTCCAGGACAACGGCCAGCCCGCCGCGGCGATCTTCGATACCTGCGCGTTCTGGCCGGCCCCGCCCACTTTGACGCCGCACACCCCGGACCCGCAGGGGCTCGCCCCGGTGCTGGTCGTGTCCACCACCGGCGACCCGGCCACCCCGTATGAGTCTGGGGTGAACCTTGCGACGTATCTGGGCGGCCGGCTGCTCACCGTGGAGGGCACCCGGCACACCGGGTTCATGCTGTCCGGCATCACCTGCGTCGACCGGGCCGGCAACGACTACCTCGTCAACCTGACGCTGCCCGACGACGGCGCCACGTGCGCCTCGTAGGCCGCGGGGTCGCCGCCCCTTAGGGTGAGCGCATGGACGCTCAACAGCAATACGTGCTGCGCACGCTCGAGGAACGCGACATCCGGTACGTGCGGCTGTGGTTCACCGATGTGCTGGGCATCCTCAAGTCCGTGGCGGTCGCCCCCGCGGAACTGGAGAGCGCGTTCAACCACGGCATCGGCTTCGACGGCTCGGCCATCGAGGGCTTCGCCCGCATCCACGAATCCGACATGATCGCCCGGCCCGACGCGTCCACCTTCCAGGTGCTGCCATGGGCGAACAGCGACGGCAGCGCCCACTCCGCCCGGCTGTTCTGCGATATCGCCATGCCCGACGGCACACCGTCCTGGGCCGATCCGCGGCACGTGCTGCGGCGCGTCCTGGGCGAGGCCGAGGCCATGGGATTCACCTGCTACGTGCACCCGGAGATCGAGTTCTTCCTGCTCAAGAACATGCCGGACGACGGCACCGCGCCGGAGCCGGCCGACCGCGGCGGGTTCTTCGACCAGACCATCTCCACGGTCGCCCCGGATTTCCGGCGGCAGGCCATCGAATCGCTGGAGGCGATGGGCATCTCGGTCGAGTTCTCGCACCACGAGGGCGCGCCGGGGCAACAGGAGATCGACCTGCGTTATGCGGATGCCATCACCATGGCGGACAACGTGATGTCGCTGCGGTACGTCGTCAAGGAGGTGGCCCGCAGCCAGGGCGCCTACGCGTCGTTCATGCCGAAGCCGTTCCCGGAATACCCCGGGTCCGCGATGCACACCCACTTCTCGCTGTTCGAGGGGGAGACCAACGCGTTCCACGACCCCGCGGAGCCGAACCAGATGTCCGCGACGGGCCAGGCCTTCCTCGCCGGGGTGCTGCGCCACGCCCCGGAGCTCACGGCCGTCTGCTGCCAGTACGTCAACTCCTACAAGCGGCTGGTCATGGGGGAGGAGGCGCCGACCGCGGTGTCCTGGGGTCAGGCGAACAGATCCGCGCTGATCCGGGTGCCGAACTACTCGCTGCGCCGCTCCGCCAGCCAGCGGCTGGAGTTCCGGCTGCCGGACTCGGCGGCCAACCCGTACCTGATGTTCGCCGTGGTGGTGGCGGCCGGGCTGGAGGGCATCCGACAGGGCTACGAGCTGCCCCCGGAGGCCGAGGAGGACGTCTCGTACCTGTCCGCGGTCGAGCGGCGGGCCCTGGGCTACACCGACCTGCCGCTGTCGCTGGGCAGCGCGCTCACGATGATGGAATCGTCCGAGCTGGTCGCCCACGCGCTCGGCGAACACGTCTTCGAGTTCTTCCTGCGGAACAAGGCGGCGGAGTGGGAGACCTACCGGCGCCAGGTCACGCAATTCGAACGCCGGCGCTACCTGGCGCTGTGACCTACTCGCCGTCCGGCAGTCGCAGGGCCACCGCCGCCAGCGCGGCGAGCTGCGCGGCCAGCTCGATATCCGGCAGCGGCGAGACGAACGTGCCCACCGCGTTGAGCATGCCGAACACGGCATGCACGGTGGTGCGCACCTGTTCCTTTCCCCAGTCGGGGTGGACCGCCGCGAGCAGGTCGCGCCACTCGGTCACCAGAGCCCGCTGCCGCATCCGCAGCCGCTCGGCGTGCTCGCGGGGAAGGTGATGCACCTCCCGCACAAAGATCGCCATCAGCTCGCGCCGGGCGGCCACGCCGGCTGCGTACCAGTCGATGCGGGCGCGCAGCGCGGCCGCCGGATCCTCAGGCAGCGCCTCGGCCGGATTCGCGGGCAGCGCCTCGGCCGGATTCGCGGGCAGCGCCGTGATCGCCGATGACGCCGCAGCGCCCGGCGGGACCACCGCGTCGATGATCGCATCGATGACGGCGGCCAGCACCGCGGCCTTGGAATCGAAATGGCGGTAGATCGCCGGTCCAGTGACCCCGACGGCCGCACCGATGTCGTCCATGCCAACACTCGGGAATCCGCGCCGGGCGAAGAGCTCGGCGGCGGCAGCCACGATCTCCGCCCGCCGCCGATCGCCGCGCGGCGTCGATCGGGCCGGGCCGGGCGCAGCGACCGGCCAGGCCGATGCCGGGGGTTGCGTCATCGCATCAGGTCCGTCGGCACGTCGTTGCCGCGGCCGGTCAATCGACGTTCTCCCCGCGCTCCACCCGGGGCCGCGGGATGCGCCACTTGCGAATCAGGCAGGCGCGGTTGAACGCGTAGAAACCGAGCGCCGAGCCCTTGGTGGACTGCCCCGTCTTGTCGCCCTTGGGGAAGCGAGCGGCGACCTTGCGGGAGACCTTGCGGCCGAAGATGACGGAATCCGTGACGGCGGCCAGGATCATCACCATGAGGATCAGCGGGCCCATATCGGTGACCACCGGGACCGGCACGGCCAGCGTCAGGAACGACAGGATGGCGATTGGCAGCAGCAGCCCGGCCAGGTTCCGCCGGGCGTCCACCAGGTCGCGCACGTAGGCGCGCACCTCGCCCTTGTCCCGCGGCATCAGGTAGGCGTCCTCGCCGCTCAGCATGCGTTCGCGGCGCTGCGCCATCACGACGCGCCGTTCGTCCTTGGTCAGCTTGCGCCCGCCGGATTTCTTCGAGCGCTGGTAGGCCTCGCGCTGGGTGCGCGGCGGGGGAGCGACGGGGCCGCGACGCCGCTCCGCTTCGCGGCGCTTCGGCGTCGGGCGCCCCTTGCCCACCGGCTCGGCCGGTGACGCGGCCCCGTCCGTCGCCTCGGCGGTCGGCGCGTCGGCAGCGGGTGCAATGGTCGATTCAGCAGGCTTTTTTCGCAGCAGGCTCACACCTGCCACCCTAAGGCAGAGCACGACGGTGCCCCGAATCTGGCATCATCGTGAACGCGGGGTCCATCCCGGTTTCCGGTGCCGCCTCGCCGTCGGGCCTGGCGGCACCCCTCGTGAAGGAGCAGCACGCACATGACCATGGTGGGAATCCCCGTGACGGAGCACACACACAACGTGTCGCTCACCGACGCGGCGGCCGAGAAGGCGCGCAAGCTCATCGAGCGGGACGGCAACGCCGACCTCATGTTGCGCATGGCGGTGCAACCGGGCGGCTGCTCCGGCCTGCGCTACGAACTGTTCTTCGACGACCGCACCCTGGACGGCGACGAGGTCGTCGAGTTCGGCGGGGTCAAGCTGGTGGTCGACCAGATGAGCAAGCCGTACGTGGACGGTGCGACCATCGACTACACGGACACCATTGAGAAACAGGGGTTCTCGATCGACAACCCCAACGCCGGCAACTCGTGCTCCTGCGGCGATTCGTTCCACTGAGGTCCGCCGCCGCTCACCGACCTCTGCCACCGCCCGCCGCCGAGAAAGCCTGCCGCCCGTGACCGCCGCGCCCGATCCCGCACTGCCCCGCGCCTCCCGCCCGGTGATCGTGACCGGCTCGATCGCCTCGGACCACCTGATGCACTTCCCGGGTAGGTTCACCGACTCGCTGCTCGCGGACCAGTTGGACAGGGTGTCGCTGTCGTTCCTCGTGGACGACCTGGTGGTGCGGCGCGGCGGGGTGGCCGCGAACATCGCCTTCACGATGGGCGTTCTGGGTGCGCGCTCCGTGCTGGTGGACGCCGTGGGACACGACTTCGCCGACTACGAGTCGTGGCTCGGCCGGCACGGCGTGGACACCGGGCACGTGCTGCGCTGCGACGACGTGGCCACGGCCCGGTTCGTGTGCACCACCGACGAGGACATGAACCAGATCGGCTCGTTCTACGCGGGCGCCATGGCCCGGTCGCGGGAGATCGAGCTGGCCCCGGTGATCGAGGCGGTCGGTCCGGTGGACCTGGTGATGATCAGCGCGGGGGACCCGGACGGGATGACGCGCCACGCCGCCGAATGCCGCGATCACGGCTGGAGCTTCGCCGCGGATCCCTCGCAGCAGCTCGCCCGCATCAGCGGCCAGCAGGCCCGGGATCTCGTCACGGGCGCCGACCTGCTGTTCTCCAACGACTACGAGCTCGGTCTGCTGCTGTCCAAGACCGGCTGGTCGCTGGACGATATCGCCGGCCGGGTGCACACCCGCATCACCACGCACGGCGCGAAGGGCATCCACATCGTCCCTCGGGACGGCGAGACGCTGCACGTGCCCGTGGTGCCGGAGCACGGCAAGGTCGATCCCACCGGCGTGGGCGACGGCTTCCGCGGGGGCTTCCTGGCGGGACGGTCCGCCGGTCTGCCGATCCGGCGCTGCGCCGAGCTGGGGTCGCTGATGGCCACGCTCGTGCTCGAGACGGTTGGAACGCAGGAATACGCCTTCGACCCGGCCGTCGCCGCGGCTCGGCTCAAGGAGGCGTACGGGTATGACGCAGCCCACGAGATCGGCACGGCGCTGGCCTGGTAGCGCCGCCGGGCCCCGGACCCGTCAGACGCGCACCGGATAGGCCGGTTCCGGCACCACCGGCCGGATCTCGCCGGTGACGAAGATCCCGTGCCACAGCAGGAACACCAGGATCGCCCACAGCCGCCGGGAGTGGTCGGCGCGGCCGGCCCGGTGATCGTCCAGCAGCGCGAGCACCGCGGCCGAGTCGAAATACTCGTCGGTCTGTGCGGTGCGGATGATGTCCCGCGCCCACTCGTAGGAGCCCTCGGCGAGGTAGTGCCGGATCGGCACCGGGAAGCCGAGCTTGCGCCGGTGAAGCACGTGCGCCGGGACGATGCCGGCGAGCGCTCGTCGCAGGGCCAGTTTCGTCGTCTGCGGCGTCACCTTCTCCGCGGGCGGGATGGTCCGGGCGACGTCGAACACCTCGCGGTCAAGGAACGGCACCCGCAGCTCCAGCGAGTTGGCCATGGTCATCTTGTCGGCCTTCACCAGGATGTCGCCGCGCAGCCAGGTGAAGAGGTCGACGTGCTGCATGCGGCTGATCGGGTCCCAGTCGGTGGACTGCGCGTAGATCGGGTCGGTGACGTCCCGGAACGACCGCCCGGGCTCGTAGCGGCGCAGCAGCCCCGCGAGTTGGTCCTCGCGGAAGATCCGGGCGTTGCCGTAGTAGCGCTCCTCGAGATCGAGTGCGCCGCGGCGCAGCAGGTCCTTGCCGCGCACCCCGTCCGGAAGCGCCCGCCCGACCGCGGCCAGGCCGCGCCGCAACGGGTGGGGCAGCCGGGTCAGGTGCCGCAGGCTCTGCGCCTCCCGGTAGATGTTGTAGCCGCCGAACAGTTCGTCCGCGCCCTCCCCGGACAGCACCACCTTCACGTGCTTGCGTGCCTCGTTGGCCACGAAGTACAGCGGCACCAGCGCGGGGTCGGCCACCGGGTCGTCCAGGTACCAGATGATCAGCGGCAGCGTCCCGGTGAGTTCCTGTTCGGAGACGGTGCGCACCACGTGCCGCACCCCGATCGCCTGGGCCGACTCGGCGGCGACGTCGATCTCCGAGTAGCCCGCCCGCTCGAAGCCGGTGGTGAACGTGACCAGGTCCGGGTTGTACCGCTTGGCCAGTGCCGCGATGGCCGTGGAGTCGATGCCGCCGGACAAAAACGCCCCGACGGTGACGTCGGCCCGCATGTGTTTGGCCACCGAGTCGTCGAGGACCTCGGCGATGCGCCGGTACAGGTCGGCTCGCTCGGTCGCGGTCCGCACCGGCGTGGGTGCGAAGGTGGGATGGAAGTACCGCTGCACGACCGGATCCGCGCCGGGACGGATCGTCAGCGTCGAACCGGACTCGACTTTGGTGATGGCGGAATCCATCGTGGAGGGCTCCGGAACATATTGCAGCACCAGGTACTGCTGCAGGGCTGCGTCATCCACGGTGGCGATGCCGGTGAGTTCCCGCAGCGCCTTGGCCTCGGACGCGAAGGCCACGCCGTCCGGCAGGTCTGCGCGGTAGAGCGGCTTGATGCCGAACGGGTCACGGGCCGCGAACAGTGTCCGCTGAGCGGTATCCCAGACGAGGAATGCGAACATGCCGCGCAGCCTGCTGACGGCGTCCGGGCCCCAATGGTGGTAGGCGGCGAGGATTGCCTCACCGTCGCCCTCGGTGGCGAACGCGGCCCCGAACTCGGCGGAGAGTTCCGCCCGGAGCTCCACGTAGTTGTAGATCTCGCCGTTGAACACCAGGGCATAGCGTTCGGGGTTCTCCGGCGGGCCCCAACGCAGCGGCTGGTGCGAATGCTCGATGTCGATGATCGACAGGCGGTTGAAGGCGAACGCCACATCGGCGTCGTGCCACGTTCCGGAATCGTCCGGGCCGCGGTGCCGCGCGCAGCGCATCCCGGCCGCCATGGCGTCCACGCGAGCACCGGCGTCGCCGACCCGGGACACGAATCCCATCAGACCGCACATGCCTCGTCCTTCCCGGGCCGACACGGCCCGATCCAACCTTCCCATCGTGCCCGATCGCTGCGAAGATGGACGCGGTCGGCTCGCGCGTGTGGCGTCCGCTTCGGACTCCCATGGCTATGTCGCCTCGGCGGACGCGCCGGGCCCGGCCCCGGCGGGTGAGCGGCCGGCCCGTCGAGTAACCTGACAGATGATCTCGGCGGTGTCCGAGAGACGGGGAACGGGTGGGCCGCACGGACCCATCGATGGTAGCGGCGCAGTGGCGCGCCGCGGCGAGGAAGGCGCAAACGCACGTGGCTAGATCTCGAGCGGCCCGTCGCCTGATTCTGGGCGGCCTGGCGGCGATGGCCTCGTTGGTCCTGAGCGGCTGTTCGCTCGCGGACCTGCCGCGCTACGGCTGGCCGGAGAGCGCCAGCGTGCAGGGCGAGAAGATGCAGTTCCTGTGGTCCGGGATGTTCACCGCCGCCCTGGTGGTCGGCGTGATCGTCTGGGGCCTGATGTTCTGGTGCTTCATCGCGTACCGCAAGCGGCGCAACTCGCCGCTGTACCCCAAGCAGACGCGGGAGAACCTGCCCGTCGAGCTCGTCTACACCGCCATCCCGTTCGTGCTGGTGGCCGCGATCTTCTACGCCGGCGCCACCGTCCAGAACGACGTGCTGAAGATGGACCCGAACCCGGACGTCGTCGTCGACGCGACTGCGTTCAAGTGGAACTGGGACTTCGGCATCGAGGGCACCCAGGACGTCAACGGCAACGAGGTGCACACCATCGGTACGTCCGACGAGGTGCCCGTGGTGATCCTGCCCAACGGCAAGACGATCGAATGGGTGCTGGACAGCAAGGACGTGGTGCACGCCCTGTGGGTGCCGGCATTCGACTTCAAGCGCGACGTGTTCCCCTTCCCGGAGGCGAACAACTCCGACAACCGCTTCCAGACCACGCTGAAGCATGAGGGCGCGTGGGTGGGGCACTGCGCCGAGCTCTGCGGCACCTACCACGCGGCCATGAACTTCGAGGTCCGTTCGGTGCCGGAGGAGATCTACGAGGCGTACATCGCGGCCCGCGAATCGGGGCTGGGCAACGCGGAGGCGCTGACCAAGGTCGGCAACGACTTCCCGGACTGCGGCACCCTGTGCAGCCCGACCGCGACGACGACGTATCCGTTGGAGACGAACCGGACCGCGAAGGCGCCGGCGCCGATCCCCGAGAATGTGGTGGGGCTGACCAATGGCAAGTAGTGACACCCGGCAGGCCGAGCAGCGCAGCGAGACGGGCGGACGGCCCGCTAAGGGCCTGAAGGTCGAGTCGTACGTCTTCTACGCGACGGCCTCGTTCTTCATCCTGTCCGGGATCATCTACGGCTTCTGGACGGACGCCACCGGCGTGGTGGCCGGACCCGAGATGGGCGGACTGGTGGCGCTGCTGCTCACCGGTCTGATGCTGGCGATGATCGCCACGTTCCTGTGGTTCGGGTCGCGCCGCCTGGAGCAGGCCCGGCCGGAGGACGATCCGGATGCCGACGTGGCCGACGGCGCGGGCGACGTGGGCTTCTTCCCCGCGGCGTCGTACTGGCCGCTGGCGCTGGCGGCCGCCGCGATGCTCACCGCCATCGCTGTCGCGTTCTGGCTGGTGTGGCTGATCGTGATCGGCTTCGGTTTCCTGTTCCTGGCTCTGGCCGGCTGGCTGTTCGAGTTCCAGCGGGCGCACGCGCACTAAGCCATATAGAGGCCTTCTCAGGCGTTTCTACGAAGCGCCCCGCCGTCCCCTTGGGGATTTCGGCGGGGCGCCTCGTTGTATCCCCGGGTGACAGGGGGCGGGCGTGACGGCGCGCCACCTGGGAGGGGGCCGCGGCGAATAGCGGCACGAAATGGCAGTACGGCGGCGACCCCGTGCACGCCGGTAGCCACCCCACACGCCAATCCGATGAACCGACAGCCCGCAAGAGCACATCCCGTGCGGCGCCAGCCGAATCCCGGGGCCAGCGTCGGGCGAGCGCCCGACCCCTGCACCGGCGATGGCGC
>JBIQMQ010000012.1:11166-27486 GCA_044463185.1 Nakamurella lactea
CGAATCCCGGGGCCAGCGTCGGGCGAGCGCCCGACCCCTGCACCGGCGATGGCGCGCAGGCGATGGCGCACAGGGCGATGGCGCACAGGGCGATGGCGCATAGCCCCGACGGGGCTTTGGCGCCCCGGCCGACGGTCCCTGGCGCCCCAGCCGACGGCCTCCCTGGTGCCCCAGCCGACGGCCTCCCTGGTGCACCAGACACGTGTGGCGGCCACCCCCACGGAGGGGAGTGGCCGCCACAGGTGAGATGGCTGGCTCGGCCTAGCTGCGAGTGAGTTCTCCCGCAGCCTCCGGCTCGTCCGACTCGCTATCGACGTGGCTGTAGTCGATGACCCCGTCCTCGCTCTTCGGCGACCAGACGCCGGGCACAGCGCGCCCGGCGGCGCCGAGCTCGTTGGCCTTCTTCGGCACCGCGGCGCCCTGGTACTCCAGCGGGATGGGATGGCCGTGCTCGTCGACGGGACCTAGCGGCTGGTGCACCTCGTAGAACTCGCCGGTCGGCGAACGGCGCACGATGCCGGTCTCCACGCCGTGCTCCAGCACCTCGCGGTCGTGGTGCTGGAAGCCCAGGCACAGCCGGTAGGTGATCATGTAGGCGAGCACCGGGAACACGACGGACCCGATCCGGCCGATCCAGGTCATCACGTTCAGCGAGATGTCCAGCTTGAAGGCGAACAGGTCGTTGGCGCCGTTGATCAGGTTCATGATGTAGAACGCCAAGAACGCGACGCCCAGCGACGTGCGGACCGGAACGTCACGCGGGCGCTGCAGCAGGTTGTGATGCGCGCTGTCCTTGGTGAACTTCCGCTCGATGGCGGGGTAGGCGATCACCAGGATCATCAGCAAAGTCGCGGCCAGGATCGACGGGAAGAAGACGGCCGGGACCATGTAATGCCCGAACAGGTTCCGGATCTCCCAGTCCGGCCACACGCGCACCATGCCGTCCAGGAAGCCCATGTAGAAGTCGGGTTGGATGCCCGCGGACACCTGGGACGCGTTGTACGGTCCGAGTGTCCAGACCGGGTTGATCTGGAACACGCCGGACAGCAGCACGATCACGCCGAACACGACGGCGAAGAAGCCGCCGCCCTTCGAGGCGAACGACGGCAGCACCCGGACGCCCACCACGTTGTTCTCGGTGCGACGCGGCCCGGGGAACTGGGTGTGCTTCTGGAACCACACCAGGGCCACGTGCAGGCCGATCAGGGCCAGCAGAATCCCCGGCACGATGAGCACGTGCAGCGAGTAGAACCGGCCGATGACGATAGTGCCGGGGTAGTCGCCGCCGAACACGGCCCAGTGCATCCATGTGCCGATCACCGGGATCGACAGGATGAAGGCGCTCACGGCGCGGAGGCCGGTGCCGGACAGCAGGTCGTCCGGCAGCGAGTAGCCGAGGAAGCCCTCGGCCATGCCGGTGACCAGGAGCAGCACGCCCAGGATCCAGTTGAGCTCACGCGGCTTGCGGAACGCGCCGGTGAAGAACACCCGCATCATGTGCAGCATCATCCCGGCGAGGAAGATCAGCGCGGCCCAGTGGTGAATCTGCCGGATCAGCAGGCCACCGCGGACCTCCATGGACAGATCCACGGTCGACGCGAAGGCGCGGGACATCGGGATACCACGCAACTGCGTGTACACGCCCTGATACACCGTCTCGCCCATGGACGGGTCGAAGAACAGCGTCAGGTACACACCGGACAGCAGCAGCACGATGAACGAGTACAGCGCGACCTCGCCCAGCATGAACGACCAGTGCGTGGGGAAGACCTTGTTCAGCGCGGCGCGCAGCCCAGGGGCCGCGTGGTACCGCTCGTCGGCCTCCCTGCCGGCCTTGGGCAGCAATGCCCCGAGGCCGCCGGAGGCCTTGGTGGACGTCGTCAGGCGGCTCACGAATTCTCCCCCTTCGGGTGGCTACCCCACGGCTTCGAACCCTGTGTCGATTCCCAGAACCCGGGGCCGACCGGCTCGATGAAGTCGCTGGTAGCGATGAAGTACCCTTCGTCGTCGACGTCGATCGGCAACTGCGGCAGCGGCCGCGTGGCGGGCCCGAAAACGGGCTTGGCGCCGTCGTGCACGTCGAACTGGGACTGGTGGCAGGGGCACAGCACTCGTCCGGTCTGGTCCTCGTAGAGGGAGACCGGGCAGCCGACATGGGTGCAGATCTTCGAGTAGGCGTAGTAGTCGCCGTACTCGAAGCCGTCCTGGCCATTGCGGATCAGGATCGGCTCGTTCGGACGTAGCCGGAACAGCATGACGGCAGCGTCGGAGGCGGTCGCGCCGCCGGGCACACCGGGGAACACCGTCATCATGGAGCCCACGGCGAGATCCTCGGGGCGGACGAAGGAGCCGTCCTGCATCGTGAGCCGGACCTTGGTGCCGTCCGCAGCCGGACGCCACGGCGTGACCCACAGATCCGACTCGTCGCCCTTGGCCCAGGGGTTCTTGATGAGGCCGCCGATGGGGCCGACCACGGCAGCGGTCGCGATGCCGCCGCCCGCGAGCAGCAACGACGTCTTCAGGACGCCCCGGCGGGTCTTCAGGCCCGTCTTGTCGAGCGTGTCCATGAGTTCCGCGGCGACGGTCTTCTGGTCGTGCTCCGCCGAGCCGCCGACGTGGCGTTGCTGGACGGCGACCTCGTGCGGCGCGATCCGGCGCGCGATCGACATGACGCCGATGCCCAGGCACAGGATCGACGCGCCCAGCGTGATGCCCAGCAGCGGTGTGAACAACGCGAAGACCCACTGGCGGGACGAGAACGGGTCCTCGTAGCCGGCGGGCCAGACGACGAAGATCACGACGAATGCGAGGGCGAACAGGGCCGAGAGGAAGAACCACTTGGCGACCTGCCGCTCGGCCCGCTTCTCGGCGGGGGAGCCGGGTTCGAACCGCGGGCCGTATTCGACCAGTTCGACGCCGTCGAGCCGGGCGCCGAGACGGGCCAGCTCCTCCTGCGTCATGCCGGCCATCTCGTCGCTGGTCGGCACGGGAACGGTGGTGTGTGAACTCATGAGCGGGACCCCGACCACAGTGTGATGGACACGATGACACCCATGCCGACCAGGAAGGCGATCAGGCCCTCAGGTGCCGGGCCGAAGCCACCCAGGTCGTAGCCGCCGGGCGAGATGGTGTCCGTGGATGCGCGAACGTACTTGATGATGTCCAGCTTCTCGCTCGGCGTGAGTTGCGCCTCGGAGAAGGTCGGCATGTTCTCCGGACCGGCCAGCATGGCCGCGTAGATTTCCGCGTCCGAAGCCTCGTCCAGCGCCGGGGCGAACTTGCCCTGCGACAGCGCGCCGCCCTTGCCGGTGAAGTTATGGCAGGAGGCGCAGTTGAGCCGGTACAGCTCGGCGCCCTTGGCGACGTCGGCGTTGGAGATATCGATGGTGCCCGGGAGCTGGGCGCCGCCCCCGACGGACTGCACGTAGGCGGCGATCGCGTCGATGTCCTTCTCGTCGGAGAAGAACGGGATGGTGCGTGGCATCTCGGCGGTGTTCGCCTTGGCAGGCATGCGGCCGGTGGCCAATTGGAAGTAGGTGTTCGCCTGACCGGCGCCGATCAGTGACGGACCCTTGCCGTCCACGCCCTGCAGGTTGGCGCCGTGGCAGCTGATGCAGGAGCGGTCGTAGAGGTCCTTGCCGTGGGCAATGGTTTCCGCGTCGACCGAGTCGGCGGACGCAGTGTTGCCGGCAGGCACCAGCGCCGAATAGCCGAAGCCCAGCACACCCAGCGCGAGCGCCAGCGCGATCAGCGCGGATGTCCTGCGCAGCGTCTTCGACCCGCGGCGGAAGCGACCGCCGCCCTTGTGTGTCACACCATCCTCCTGAACGTGGTGCCGGTGGTTGGAATCGCCGATCCGCATCGGGCTCACCGGATGATGAAGATTGTCGCGAACAGAGCGATCCAGATGACGTCGACGAAGTGCCAGTAGTACGACACCACGATGGCACTGGTGGCCTGTGCCGGGGTGAACTTGCTCATCTTGGTGCGGGCGATCATGAAGAGGAACGCGATCAACCCGCCGATGACGTGCAGCCCGTGGAATCCGGTGGTCAGGTAGAACACCGTGCCGTAGGCGCTGGACGACAGAGTGGTGCCCTCCGACGCCATGTTGTAGAACTCGACGCTCTGCCCGATGACGAAGGTCAGACCCATCAGGAAGCTGATGATGTACCAGCGGCGAAGGCCGAAGACGTCACCGCGCTCCGCGGCCCACACGCCGAACTGGCAGGTGAACGAACTCAGCACCAAGATGATGGTGAAGACGAGGTCGTACCACATGTCGAGGTGCGTTTCCGCAGGTGGCCACTCGCCTCCCGGGGCGACAGCCCGGGCAGTGAAGTAGATGCCGAAGAGTCCGGCGAAGAACATCAACTCGCTGGCGAGCCACACGATCACCCCGACACTGACCATGTTCGGACGGTTCAGCGTATGGATGCGCGCACTGATCGCAGGAGTGCCTGCAGGCGTCGTAGTTGTCACATGTGGATTATGGCGCCTTCGCGCGCGCTTCGCTCCCCCGGGGGTCGGCGGGTTGCACATTGTTATGCAAAGGCGCTGTACAGCCCGGCGGGGTGGACGATGCGGCCTCGTCGGGCCCGCCCACTACGATCGCTGTCAGGCGTGTGTGGACCGCCATGCCCGGGAGCACGAGAAGGTGGACGATCGCGATGACTAACCCAGTGGTTCTGGTCTACAGCAACCGAGCCGAGGTGCGACAGGCCGTGATGCTGGCGGTCGGGCGGCGCCCTTCGCGGGACATCGGGCACATCGATTTCCTGGAGTGCTCGACGGTGGCGGAGGTGCTGACGGCCGTCGACGACAACGCCGCGGACCTGCTGATTCTCGATGGTGAGGCGCAGCCGACCGGCGGGATGGGCATCAGCCGCCAGATTCACCTCGAAGCGTCGTCGGTGCCACCCGTGCTGCTCCTGGTCCGGCGGCGGGACGACCGTTGGCTGTCCACATGGGCGGGTGCCGAAGGGATTCTGATGTACCCGGTCGACCCGATCACGGCGGCGGAGAGCGTCGCCGAATTGCTGCGCGACCGGCCGGTGGTGCAGCCGGCAGGTCGTTCGGTGCAGTGACGGCGGCAACGCCGGCGGGCGGGACCGCCACCACCTGGCCGACGGTGCTCACCGACCTGATTGCCGGCACCGACCTGACGGCCGCCCAGACCGCCTGGGCGATGGATGAGGTGATGAGCGGGCGCGCCAGCCCCGCCCAGATCGCCGCGTTTGCGGTGTCGCTGCGCGCCAAGGGGGAAACGCCGGCCGAAGTGTCCGGACTGGTCGACGGAATGCTGGCGCATGCCAATCGCCTCGAGGTTCGCGGCCGGGCGGTGGACGTCGTCGGCACCGGCGGCGACCGAGCCAACACGGTGAACATTTCGTCCATGGCGGCCGTGGTGACGGCCGCTGCCGGCGCCACCGTCGTGAAACACGGCAACCGGGCGGCATCGTCGAGTTGCGGCGCGGCGGACCTGCTGGAGGGCCTGGGGATCGCGATCTCGCTGGGTCCCGATGCCGTGGCGCGGAGTGTGCAGGAGGTCGGGATCGGCTTCTGCTTCGCGCCCGTGTTCCACCCGTCGTTCCGTCATACCGCGGGGCCGAGGCGCGAGATGGGCATCCCGACGGTGTTCAACTTCCTGGGCCCACTCACCAATCCGGCGCAGCCGGCGTCCGGTGCGATCGGCTGCGGGGACCTCCGCATGGCTCCGATCATGGCGCACGTCTTCGCGGAGCGCGGCAGCGACGTGCTGCTGTTCCGCGGCGATGACGGCCTGGACGAGCTGACCACGACGACCACGTCGACCGCGTGGGTGGTGCATCGCGGCACTGTGACGATCGACCACATCGATCCGGCCGTGTGGGGCATGGCACGCAGCGCCCCCGAGGATCTGCGGGGCGGCGACGTGTCGGTGAACGTGGGAGTCGCCCGGCGCGTATTCGCGGGCGAGCCGGGTCCCGTTCTGGATGCGGTACTGCTCAATGCCGCCGCGGCGCTGGCCGCCCACGCCGGATTGACGGGCGACCTCACTGCCGATCTCACTTCCGGGTTGGAGCGCGCGCGCGAGGCGGTCACCTCGGGCGCCGTGGCCGACCTCGTGGATCGGTGGGTGTCGGTGTCGACACGGCTGGCCGCCGAGTCCTGACCGGGCGCGGCTGGCCCGGAGCGCAGGTGCCCCGCGTGGCCCGCGTGAGGCGGGGCCTGGTCGGCTAGGCCTGCATGCCGATGGAGAACGCGTCCTCGCTGTCGCGCCGCGCGTACGAGCGGAACGCGATGTGCGTCACCGTATTGCGCACGCCGGGCACCTTCGCGATGCGCTCGGGGATGAGCGTCGCGATGCCCTCGTGGTCGTCGGCCCGCACGATCGCGATGACGTCGACGTCACCGGCGCAGGAATAGACGGACTGCACACCGGGGATGTCCGCGATGGCCTGCGCCGCCTGGGGGATCTCGGCGGATTCGATATCGATGAGCACGATCGCGGTGATCATGGATCTCCTTTGAGAGGGACCGAGCGCGGCTGCCGCGCATCCGTGACGATCGTATCGTCGCATCCGTCACCGGGCGGGCGCTGCGCCCCCGGTCCGTGCGCGGTCACAGTGGATCGAATTCCACGGCGTCCAGTGCCGCGGCGACGCGGTCGGCGAACGGCCGCCAGCGAGTGATGCCGTCGATTGGCAGCGCCCATCCCGACGTGCTGCGCACGATTCGGACACCTGGCTGCTCCACTGCGGCCAGGATGGTGGCGGATTCCTCGGTGGACGCCGCCGGCCCGTAGTCGCCGAACTCCGGCGGCACGGTTTCGGCGGAAGCCACCAGCGCTGCCACGACGGGCATCGGGTCGACGCCGCGGCGGGCGACTCCGGCCGAGACCAGCCGGCCGCGTCGTATCACGGTGATCTCCCACCCGCCGTCGCCGTCGGGCGCCGCGGTGATCAATTCGGCGATGCCGGTGAAGGCAGCCAGCCGCTCGGAGCGCTCGAGCTCCCGGATGACGGTCGCCAGGTGATCGCGGGCCTGTGCCGCCGCGGCGTAGTGCCCCTGGGCCGCCAGGAACTCCATACGTGCGCGAAGGCGCTCCAGCAGCGTGGCGACGCGGCCGTCCGCCACATCGCCGGCGCCCTGGACGGATCGGATCGCGTCGGCGATCATCCGCCCCGCGGACCGCGAGGACAGCGGACCCAGATGCGAGAGATGCGAGCCCGGGGGAGTCCCGGTGAGCGTCGCCCGGTACGCCGGCGGGGGACCGATCCGCAGCCAGTAGGTGCGGGCCGGTCGTTTCGACCTCCGGTTGTACTGCGGCTGGTGCGCGCGGATCAGCCGTTGTTCCCGCACCGCCGCCTCCAGCCGCGTGGCGCAGACGACGTAGTCCACGCGTTCCGCGCGGAGCACCATTTCCTTGATCCTGCCGCGCGTCTCGGCGGCGGCGAAGTACGAGCGCACCCGGGACCGAAGATTCCCGGAAGTGCCCACATAGAGGACGGCGTCATCGGCGGCGCGAAACAGGTAGACGCCCGGGGCGGCCGGGACGTGGTCGGCCAGGTGCCGCTTGCGGCGGCGTGCCGGATCGACCCGGCGTTGCGCACCGATCAGGTCGGACAGAGTCTCCACGCCGAGCGGGCCGAGTCGTTCGATGAGTCCGTGCAGCACATCGACCGTCGCACGGGCATCGGCGAGCGCGCGGTGGTTCGGCGTCACCCGCGCCCCAAGGGCCGGGGCCAGCACGCCGAGGCGCACGCTGGGCAGCTCACTGCGGCTGAACACGGTGCGGGCCAGCCGGACCGTGTCCAACACTGGGCTGGCCGGCCACGGGATGGCCAGCCGCTGGCAGGACGCCCGCAGGAAGCCGATGTCGAACGGTGCGTTGTGCGCCACCAGCACGCACCCGCGGGCGAACTCCAGGAACGCGGGGATGACGCCGTCCTCGCGGGGCGCGTCGACCACCATCGCGTCGGTGATCCCGGTGAGCAGCACGATCTGCGGCGGTATGGCGCGGCCCGGATCGACCAGGGTGGAGAACTCGCCGAGCACCTCGCCGCCGCGCACCTTGACGGCACCGATCTCGGTGATGGCGTCCGACCGCGACGAACCTCCGGTCGTCTCCAGGTCGACGACGACGAAGGTCGTCTCGCTCAGGCGCGGCTCGAGATCGTCGAATGACGGTTGGGAGACCTGGCGCGCCCGCGCCGCCGATCCCATCGCCGTCATGGCTGCCAAGGCTACGACGCCGGTCCGACACGGTGGCCGTCGCGGCGATCCGCCAAGATAGAAGGTGCGGGCGCGGAAGGGGAGGGCATGGCGGATCGATCCGGCGATGCGGCGGACTCTCCCGATCGGTCCGACCCTGAGGGCGTGCTGCGGTGGGCCGATCTGCCCGACACCGTCCGTGCGGCGGCCATCGACGCCGCGGCGCGCGTCGTCGCCGCCATCGAGCCGCGCCAGTTGCCGGCCGCGCTACGGCCCGTCGCCCTGTTCACGCCGTCGAAGCGAGCCAAGCGGGGTGCCGTGCCGCTCGGCAGGGCACTGGACGAGGACCCGGGGTTCCGCGCACTGGTGGCGTCGCGCCTGCCGCCCGACTTCGGCACGGATCCGGCGGACCCGGTGCTGGCCAGCGCGCGGGCATTTTTGACGCTCCGCCCGCACAGTGAGGACCTGCTTGCCGCGGCACGCCGCACCGACACCGTCGCCGCGTTGCGCAACCAGGTGGCGGATCTCAGCTCGACCGTCGCCTCTCTCACGGCGAAGCTGGCGTCCACGCTGGCGGCCGACACAGCCCCTGCGACATCCGACGGCGCCGGTGCCGCGTCGCTCGACGAGGCCAGGGCTGAGGTCGACAAGTTGCGGGCCCGGTTGCGCCAGCAGGGCACGCAACTACGGCAGGCTCGGGATCTCGCCGATGAGCGTGTCGCCGCCGCGGAGGCCGAGGCGGCCGAGGCCCGAGCGCTGCTGGAGCGGGAACGCGCTCAGGCCGCGACCTGGCGGCAGAAGGCGGAGCAGGAGGCGCATCGCGCGGAGCTCGCGCAGCAGGCGCTGGAGCGCCGCGAGGAGCAGGCGACCCAGGGCAGGCTCGACGCGGACCGGCGAATGGCGTTGCTCCTGGACACCGTGATCGACGCCGCCACGGGACTCCGGCGGGAGTGGCGGCTGGCCACCGGCGGGGCGGATCCCGCCGAGGTGGTCACGCGGGGCTTCGCAGCGGCTGGCCCGCGGCATCATCGGCGGGCCGATGCGGCCCTGCTACTGGAGTGGCTCACGCTGCCCGGCGCCCATCTGATTGTTGACGGTTACAACGTCACCAAGACCGGGTACGGGGAACTATCGCTGGCCGAGCAGCGGGACCGGCTCACCCGTTCGCTCGCCGCGGTGGGGGCGCGCACCGGCGCGGAGGTCACCATCGTGTTCGACGGTGCCGCCGTAGTGGTGCCGTCGTCGTCGCCGCGGGGCGTGCGGGTGGTGTTCTCGCCGCCCGGCGTGATCGCGGACGAGGTGATCCGCAGGCTGGCCGCCGCGGAACCGGCCGGTCGGGTGGTGATCGTGGTGAGTTCGGATCGGGAGGTCGCCGACGGGGTACGACGATCCGGGGCCCGAGTGGCGGATTCGGCCGTGCTGTTGACCGTCGTCGCCGGCCACTAGGGCGGGGAACTGAGGCCGGAAAATTAGGGCCCAGGACGCCCGATGCTGCACCGCGTTGCGCTGATGTGATGTAAGTCATAGCGCCGTAGCGTCATTGTTCACCCGGCATTCACTGATCAATTGCCCATCGATTGGTAAAGCAGCCGCAAAGAAAACTGCGTTGGGCAAAGGAATGTCACACACCGTGAAAATGACGGGCGCCTGCCGAAGAGAAGCATCTCGATTACGTAACGGCGTCTCGCACCCGCTCACCTGGTGTTTTCGCAGGTGAAGTGGCACCGGGCGGTTTGTCAAGCCGGACAACACGGTTCAGTTGTGCAGAAACTGGTTCCACACTGGACCCGACCGTAGTCATCTCGTAACCTGATCGAGACCTTCGCAGGGTGGCCAGGAGGGCCGTCCCGGGGTCACCGCCGAATCGACGAGGAGCATCGAGCCGGATTCCAGGAATGTGAGTGGGGTACACCGCGGTCTCACGCAGTGTGGCACGCCCGGCGATGCGCCGGGCCTCCCCGGCAGGCGGCAGGACAGAAAGGGCGTCACCCTTGGCGACGCAGGATCGTGCACACCGCGGTGAAGTTCCGCCGGACACAGTGCGCCGCGGTGCACATTCCTTCACCCCCCGCCGCACAGTGCCAGCTTCGGCCAGGCGCGGCGTCCGGATCGCCCTCACCACCGCCGCCACCGCGGCCCTCGTCAGCACGATGATCACCGTGCTTCCGGCGGCGGCCGACCCGACCGGTTCCGGTTCCTCCACGAGCTCGTCCACCTCGTCCACCGCTCCGCTGCCGACCACGGCGGCCGAAGCGAAAAAGGCCTGGCTCGACGCGGCCGCACAATCCGAGGCCGCGAACGAAGCGTTACTCCAGGCACGGGAGGACGAGAAGAAGGCCAAGCGCGACGTTGCCGCCGCGAAGGTGGCGCTCACCCGGGCCACGTTGGACGCGAGCACCGCGAAGGCAGCGGCCGTGCTCGCGGCGGCGAAATACGCCGTCTACCGCGACGACCTCGCCCAGTTCGCCAGCGCCAGCTTCCGCGGTGCAGGGCTGGGAGAGTTGTCGGCGCTGCTGACCGCAAAATCGACATCGGACTACCTCGACGAGATGTCGTCGCTCAATCAGGTGGCCGGCAGCACCCGCGCGCTGATGGACGACGCGCTGGCCGCCAAGGAAGCGTCGGCCGCCGCGTCCGCCGCCGCCGACACCGCCGCCGCGAAGGCGACCGCTGCGTCGAAGAAGGCCGACGATGCCCTGGCCGCCGCCGCTGCCGCGGCAAAGAAGGTCGCCCAGCAGAAGTCGGACCTGGACGAACGGGTCGACATCTACCACCGGTTGTTCTCCGCGCTGAGCGGGCAGGAGCGCGAAGCAGCCATGCGGGCCCAGCAGGAAGCCTGGGAGCAACAGGCGCTCGCCGCGCAACGGCAGCAGGGCTCCGAGGCGCAGATCGCCGGCCAGGCGGGGGACGCGGCCGGTTCGGCGGACACGGTGAAGGAAGGCTCCGCGGAGAGCGCGGATGCGTCGTCCGCGGTCCAGGACGCGAGCCCCAAGGCGCAGATCGTGATCAAGGCCGCCCTGTCCAAGCTCGGCATGCCCTACCGGTACGGCGCCACCGGGCCGAACGCCTACGACTGCTCGGGACTGACCTCGTGGGCCTGGGCGCAGGCCGGGGTCACGTTGCCGCGCACATCGGCGGGCCAGGCCACCCTTCCGGTCGTGCCTCTGGACCAGCTCCGACCTGGCGACCTCATCACCTACTACTCGCCGGTCCATCACGTCGCCCTGTACATCGGCAACGGCCAGATCATCCACGCGTCCACGGAAGGGGTTCCGGTGTACATCACCAGCATGTACCGCGGCGGCCCGTATCCGGTCGGGCACCGCGTGAACTACTAGGCGATCCGCTCGCCGCGGCGGAGCATCCCTCCGGGCCCGTGCAACCCACACTGCTGATCACCAACGACTTCCCGCCGCGCGTCGGCGGCATCCAGTCGTACGTGCACGAGCTTGCGTCCCGGCTGCCCGCGGACCGGCTCACCGTGCTCGCCTCCGACTACCCCGGGGCGCGCGAATTCGACGCGGATCAACCCTTTCCCGTCTACCGCTATCCCTCGTCGGTGCTGCTGCCCACGGCGGGCGCCTCGCGCATGGCGGCCGCGCTCATCCGCCGCCGCGGCATCCGCGCCGTGTGGTTCGGCGCGGCAGCGCCCCTGGGATTGATGACGCCGTTCCTGCGCACCGTCGGCATCGGCCGGGTCGTGGCTTCGACGCACGGCCACGAAGTCGGCTGGTCGATGCTGCCCGGGGCCCGCCAGATGCTGCGCCGGATCGGCAGCCACGCGGACGTCGTCACCTTCGTCAGCCGATACTCGCGGCGCCGCATCGCCGCGGCGCTGGGACCGCGGTCCGCCCTGGAGGCACTGAGCCCGGGCGTCGACTCCGATCAGTTCCGGCCCGACCCCGCCGCGCGGGCGACGATCCGCGCTCGATACGGACTGGACGACGCGCCCACCGCCGTGTGCATCTCGCGGCTGGTTCCGCGCAAGGGCCAGGACGCGCTGATCGCGGCCTGGCCCGCCGTCACCCGTGCGCTGCCCGGGGCGCGGCTGCTGATCGTCGGCGGCGGATCCGGCGAGTCCCGCATACGGGCGCTGGCGGCTGCCTCGCCGGCCCGTGACCTGATCACGCTGACCGGATCGGTGCCGCACCAGGAACTGCCCGCGCACTACCAGGCCGGGGACGTCTTCGCGATGCCCTGCCGCACCCGTGGCGGCGGCCTGGACGTCGAGGGACTGGGCATCGTGTTCCTGGAGGCGTCGGCCAGCGGGCTGCCGGTGATCGCCGGCGATTCGGGCGGCGCCCCGGAGACCGTGATCGACGGCGAGACCGGTCTGGTCGTCGACGGACGCAATCGGGACGCGTTGACGGCGGCTCTGGTGCGGCTGCTGGGAGACCCGGGGCTGCGGGCCCACTGGGGAGCGGCAGGGCGGCGCTGGGTGCGGGAGAACTGGACCTGGACGGCGTCCGCGGACCGGCTCGCGGCGCTGCTCGGCTGACCCGCGCCGGTCCGCGGTAGCGTGATCGGATGCGCATCAGTGTGGTCGCCGATGTCCACGGCAACTTCGACGCACTGGCGCGCCTCGCGGAATCGGCCGACAAGCTGATCATCCTGGGGGACCTGATCGACTACGTCGACTATCACGACCCGACCCAGGGGATCATCGCCGAGGTATTCGGGCCGGACGCGGTGCGTCAGTTCACCGTGCTGCGGGCGCGCGGCGCATTCACCGAGCTGCGGGCGCTGAATTCGACGCTCTGGGGGTCGCTGGCCGACCCGGTCGGCGTGCTCTCGTCGATGGTGCAGGAACGCTACCGCACAGTGCTGGGCGTCATCGGCGACGATGCCATCGTGACCCTGGGCAACGTCGACGTCGCCGCGGAGTGGGACCGTGTCGCCGGTGACCGCGTGCCCTACCGGGACGGCGAGGTGCTCGAGATCGACGGAATCCGCTTCGCGTTCGTGGCCGGTGGCGTGCTCCGGCCCGGCGTCACTCGCCCCGTCTCCGCGATCGGCGACGTCCGGCCCTGGCAGCCGATGATGCGCACCTACGACGAATACCGCAGCCTGGTCGCCGGGCTGGGCCCTGCAGACGTGCTGTGCAGCCACATCCCGCCGGATCTGCCGATCCTGCGCTACGACGTGGTGCCGGGGCGGGTCGAGATGGCCGGCCCCGGGCTCACCCAGTACCTGGACCGCGTGCGCCCGCGGCTGTCGCTGTTCGGCCACGTCCACCAGCCGCTCGCCGCCCGCCGCCGCTACCTCATGACGGAATGCATCAACGTGGGCCACTTCCAGCGGGCCGAGCGCGCATTCGTCCTGGACACCGACCGCATCCGGGCGGGACTGGAGGCGTGACGACGACGGTCGGGATCGACATCGGCGGCACCTGTGTGCGCGCAGCGGCGGTCACGGCGACTGGTGTGCTGGTGGCCGAGGTCGTCGAGCCGACCCCGACCACGGCCGCGGAGACCGAGGACCTCCTGGTCGATGTAGCCCGGCACCTCCTGGCGGCACACGACGCGACCGCGGTGGGGCTGGCCGTCGCCGGATTCGTCTCCGCCGATCGCCGACGGGTGATGTTCGCCCCGCACCTCGCCTGGCGCGACCGTCCGGTGCCCGCGCTGCTGTCCGAGCGGATCGGGCTGCCCGTCGTGATGGACCACGACGTCAACTGCGCGGCCTGGGCGGAATACCGTCTCGGTGCCGCGGCCGGCACCGAGGTGAGTCTGGTGATCGCCGTGGGCACCGGTATCGGCGCCGGCATGGTGAGCGGCGGCCGGATCGTCCGCGGGCGGTACGGGGTCGCACCCGAACTCGGCCATCTCACCGTGGTGCCGGGCGGCCGGCGCTGCCGCTGCGGCAAACGGGGCTGCCTGGAGCGCTACTGCTCCGGCACGGCCCTGGTCGCCGACGTCGTCGAGCAGATCGAACGCGGGGCGACGACGCCGCTCGAGGGCTTGGGCCGCGAGCTGACCGGCCGAGCTGTCGGGGCCGCCGCCCGGGCCGGGGACCCGGTCGCGCTCGAAGCGTTCACGCGGCTCGGCCGGCGACTGGGCGACGCCATGGCCCTGGCGACCGATGTCTTCGACCCCGAAATCCTCGTCATCGGCGGCGGGGTCAGCGCGGCCAATGACCTGTTCCTGCCCCTCGCGCAGGACGTATTGGCTCAGCAGACGACGGGCGGCGCATTCCGGCCCGCGCCGCGAGTCGCGGTCGCCCACTTCGGGACCACGGCGAGCACGGTCGGTGCCGCGATCATCGCCGCCGAAGGCACCGCCTCGTAACCGGTCCGAGAACGACCGGCTCGGCGTCGGATCGCCCTAGACCCGGGAACCGTCATCCCAGCCGTCGTCCGTCCGGTGCCGCCGGATGCCGGTGGCCAGCAACGCCCCGCCACCTAAGATCAACAGCGCCCCCAGCACGGCGATCAACTCGAACGACGCGGGCAGCAGCGCCGGGAACATCACCAGCACCAGCCCCATGACGATCAGCGCCAGCGCCCCCACCGTGCGGCGCCGCAGCGGCGGCATCGGCGGCGGCTCCGGTGGCACGAAATGCTCGGTGTCCGCCTCCCGGGCCGCGGCCAACTCCTGCTGAGCCTGCTGGAACGCGGCCAGCGACTCGGCGCGTTCGGCGCGCCGCAGCTCCCGGCGCAGCCGTCGGTCCTCCGCGGTGTCCTCGAAGGCGTCGGAACCAGCATCGTCCCAGATCGAGTCCGGTGCGCGCCGAATGCCGATGCCGTGGGCTGCGTCATCCTCGGCCTTTCGGTCCAGCTCCTCGGTGCTGGCCTCCCAGCGCATCTCGCCGGAGATGCCGGAGACGATCGCAGTGAACTCCTTGTCCCAGTCGTCCGGCGGCCCGCCGGCCGGGGTGGCACGGCCGTCGTCGTGCGGACCCTGGTCGCCGTGGTCCATGGGATACCCCGCGATGCTCACGGCCGCTGTGCCTCCTTCGTCGCCACCGGCATGTCCGCCACTACCTGTGAGGGTAGCTGCGACCCGGCCGTCACGCGGGCGATGAACTCGGCGGATCGGGCGAAAATCTCCGGGGCGTCGTAGTCCAGCGTGGCCACGTGGAAGCTGCGGTGCAAGACCACCTCGGTCACGTCGTCGGACCCGATCTCGGCCAGCAGCACCCGGGAGTTCTCCGGCTCGACCACGTGATCCACCGCGGAGTGCAGCAGCAGCACCGGCATCCGGATCGAGGGCAGATCTGCGCGGACCACCCGCCACGCCCGGCGCAGCGAATCCAGCGCCTTGAGCGGTGTGCGGTCGTAGCCGTCCTCCGCGGCGGCCGGATCGGCGATATCGCTGGCGATGCCGCGCAGCGCCGGCACGAAATGCTTGATGACCGGGAGGAACGTCAGATCGCGGCGCAGCGACAGGATCGAGGGATTCACCAGCACGATGCCGCTGATCGCGTCGGGGTGGAGTTGGGCGAGCCGCAGGGTCAGCGTGCCGCCCATGGACAGGCCGCACACCACGACCGCCCGGCATCGTGCGTGCAGCTCGGCGAGGGACCCCGTCACCGTCGCCAGCCAATCCGCGAATCCGGTGCGGTTCGCGTCCTGCCAGCGGGTGCCGTGTCCCGGCAGCAACGGCAGCCGCACGGTGTAGCCCTCGGCGGCCAGATGCTCCGCCCACGGTCGCAGCGACTGCGGCGATCCGGTGAACCCGTGGCAGAGCAGCACACCGACATCGCCGCGGTCGCCGACGCCGTCTCGGGCGAAGGGCCCGCCCGGCGGCGTCTCGTCGCCCACTGGGTTCATCACGGCCCCTTTGCCTGTCGTGCGGTGCGGCGTCATGAATCTCACGGTGCCGATCGCCGCCACCATGGTGACACGACCGCCCGCGGCGCCGCCAAGGGCGTACGGTAAAGATCAACCTTCTGCCGATCGCGAGGAGACCCACGCGTGCTGTACGCGCTGATGAAGTACGTGCTCATCGGTCCGCTGCTGCGTCTGTTCTTCCCGTGCACCGTGATCGGCGCGGAGAACGTCCCGGAAAGCGGCGGCGCGATCCTGGCCGGGAACCACATCTCGGTCGCCGACTCCTTCTTCGCCCCGCTGCACATGAAGCGGCGCGTCACGTTCCTGGCCAAGAGCGAGTACTTCACCGAGAA
>JBIQMQ010000013.1:0-27075 GCA_044463185.1 Nakamurella lactea
GCTGTTTCGGCCCGGTCTCGACGATGTCCGATCGCAGGGTGAGACCGGCCTTCTGCACCAGATCCGCCCGGGCGCCCGTCATGGTTTGTCCGACGGTCAACGTCGTTCCGGTTGCGGCGGTCACCACCCAGCCGCGTGAGCCGGCATGCGAAATCGCCGCCGCCGCCGTGACGTTCGGGTCATTGGACAACTGCCCGGCAGCGACCGTGAAGGCCTCCGGGGACTCCTGCGCGGCGGTGACCAACGTATTGAGCAGTTCCCGGAAACCGCTCTGCAACGACCCCTGCAGCAGCAGCGCCACTTCGCTGGAGCGTTCCGCGAGTAGCCGGCGCTCCTGGTTGTGCACGAGCTGCGCGGCGCCGGCATAGAGCGAGAACGAGAGCAGCAGGAATCCCAGCAGCACGACGACGGACAGTCTGCGGAACCGGAGCGTGCGACGCATGTTTCCCTACCTCCGAACCGGCTCCACGAGAAGCCGAGGCTATGTGTGTCCCGTCGATGTGCGAATGCCGTCAGGACGGCGGGTAGTCGATGAGTTTCTCGCGGACCGCGATCGAGACGGCTTCGAGTTTCGAGTGCGCGCCGAGCTTGGTGAGGATGGACTGCACGCGGTTGCGCACGGTGTGCACGCTGAGGAACAGCGTGTTGGCCATGGTCTTGTTCGCGTGTCCCTGCGCCATCAGCCGTAGCAGTTCTATTTCACGTTCTGTCAGATCCGAGCCGACGGTTTGCTGCTGCTGTTGCTTGTTCAGTTGGGGCAACAGCCGGGCGAGCATCGCCGGCGCGATCACGGCGTCGCCGGCGGCGGCGGCGCGGACGGTCTCGGCCACCTCGGCGGCGGCACGGTCCTTGGTCAGGAATCCGGAGCAGCCGGCCTCGAGCGCCCCCAGCAACACGCGGTCGTCGGTGGAGCTGGTGAGCATCACGACCATCTGGTCGGGGTCCCGGGCCTTGAGTTCCGCGGCGACCGACACCCCGTCCCGGTCGGGCATCTCCTGGTCGAGGAGCACCACCTTGGGGCGCAGCGCGCTGGCCAGCTTCAGGGCTTCCTCACCACTGGTGGCCACGGCCAGGACGTCGATGCCGGGTTCGTCCGCGAGCAGCCGAGCCAGACTTTCGCCGAACATGCGATGGTCATCGACCAGCAGCACGCCCACTGTGTCTGGCTCGCCCTGCATCAAGCCTCACCCCGCCGCTCGTTGCCGGGCTCGGCATGCGCGAGGGAACGAACAATGTCGGCCGCCCGCTCGGCGGCATCCCGGACATGACCTATATCGGCCAGCATCAGCGGATCCTTGAGCTGGCGCGCCAGAAGAGTGGAGTAGTTGAGCACGACGCCGAGCAGATTTCCCAGGTCATGCGACGCTTGGGCAACACGGTTTCGCAGCTCGTCATCGGAATGGCTCGCCGCGGGCACCGGTGCACGACCTCCAGCCTTTGAAGGGGAATCCACTCAGGAGCCGAGCGTGCCCGGCAGTTGACAGATCCTCATTTCAAGATCATTCAAGCAAATTCCGACTGTATGCACCAGAGAGTGAACCGGCGGCGCGTCGCCCGGCCATGGCATCCTCGACGGCATGGATTCCGCTGCCATCGACGTCGCGGCCGGCGGGCCGGATCCGATCCCGATCCCGATTGCCCCGGCTACCACGCCGGCATCGGCCCTTCGGCGGCTCCTCGCCGCGGGCGGCGTCATCCTCGCCATGGGCGTACTCACGGTCGCGGCCATCGATCTGAGCGGCGCCGGCGAGCCGGGCTCGATGCTGCACACGACCATCAGCCAGGTCGGGCTGACCCCGCTGGCACCGGTCTTCGAGGCGGCCGTGCTGGCCGTGGCCGTGGGTGCCGCCCTGGTGCTGGCGGTGGCGGTCGGTCTGCGCCGGGACCATCGCATGCAGGCGACTGCGGGCGCGGTGCTGGCGACGATCGCCGTCGTCGGATTCGTGCTGGTCGCGGCGTTCACCAAGCAGGACTGGTCGCGGCCCCCGGAGCTCTCCGGGGTGATCCACCGCGCCGGCAGCCTCGCCGCGTTCCTCGCGCTGCCGGCCGCCGTGATCGTGTTGGCTCGCGGCGCCCGCACCGCCCGTCGGCTGGCCACCGCGGCGGTCGCCGCGGCGCTCGCGGGGCTGGCGTCGTTCCTGCCGATCGTCGTCGCGATCGCGAGCGTCGGGGTGCGCGGCGGCTGGTGGCGGCAGGTGCCGCTGGGGCTGGTGGAGCGGGCGATCGCGGTGAGCGACATCGCCGCGCTGGTGCTGCTGGCGGCGCTATGCGCACACGAACTCAAGGGAGGCAAACGGTGACGGCATCGCAGCGGACACACCTGGAACACCACTACCGGGTGCGCGCGGAGTGGACCGGCAACCGCGGCACCGGCACCAGCGGCTACCGGGACTACGACCGGCTCGTCACACTGTCGGCCGACGGCAAGCCCGACCTGCCCGCCTCGTCGGACCCGAAATTCCGGGGCGACCCGCACCGCTGGAACCCCGAGGATCTCCTGGTGGCAGCGCTGTCCGAATGCCACCTGCTGTCGTACCTGCACGCCTGCGTCACGGTAGGCGTCGTGATGACGAGCTACCGCGACGAGGCGACCGGCCGCATGGTGCAGGACGGCGGCAACGGCGGCGCATTCGCCGAGGTGGTGCTGCACCCGCGGGTCACGGTCGCCGACGAGTCCATGGTGGACGCCGCGATCGCCGCGCATCACGAGGCGCACGAGTGGTGCTTTATCGCGAACTCGGTCAACTTCCCGGTGCGCGTCGAGCCGACCGTCACGGTCGGGCAGTAGCGATTCGGGCCATGGCGCGGCTGGGCTTGGACGTCGGGGGAACC
Source organism: Nakamurella lactea (assembly GCA_044463185.1). Classification (GTDB taxonomy): domain Bacteria; phylum Actinomycetota; class Actinomycetes; order Mycobacteriales; family Nakamurellaceae; genus Nakamurella; species Nakamurella lactea_A. The sequence goes on from JBIQMQ010000013.1 coordinate 2,833, forward strand.
AACACCGACGCGGCGCTCGTCGACGGGCAGTCGGTGGTCGCCGTCGCCAAGGCGCCCACCACCTCGGACATCGCGCAGAGCATTGCCACCGCGATCCGCGCGCTCGGCACCGCGACCCGCCTGCCGCCCGCGGATATCACCGCCGTCATGGTCGGCCTCTCGCACTTCACCAGCGCGGTCGCCTCCCCCGCCGCGCTGTCGCGCACCGCCGCCATCCGGATCGGCCTGCCGGCCACGGCCGGGCTGCCGCCGCTCACCGAGTGGCCCGCGGGACTGAAGAACGCGGTCGGCGGGCTCGGCTACCTGTGCCACGGCGGCCACGACTACCTCGGGCAGCCGTACGCCGACTTCGACGACACCGAATTCCTGGGCGTCGTCGACCGGGCGGTGAGCGCCGGCGCGACGGCATTCGCCATCTCGTCCGTCTTCTCGCCGGTGAACACGACGTTCGAGCGGCGTGCCGCCGAGCTGCTGCGGCGCCGGGCGCCCGACGCGCCGGTCAGCCTGTCGCACGAGATCGGCGGGCTGGGCATCATCCAGCGCGAGAATGCCACCATCGTCAACGCCGCCTTGCAGCGGCTGGCCGCCGACGTGAGCCGGGAACTCGTCGCGACCGTGCGGGACGCCGGCATCGCGGCGCCGGTGTACCTGAGCCAGAACGACGGCACCGTGATGGGGATCGAGTACGCCAGGAACTATCCGGTCGCGACGTTCGGCGCCGGGGTGACGAATGCACTGCGCGGAGCCGCCCACCTCGCCGGCGAGGAAAGCTGCATCGTCATCGACATGGGCGGCACGGTCGCCTCCGTCGGCGTCGTCGAGAAGTCGGCACCGCAGACGGTGGTCGGTGGCCGTCGAGTCGCCGGGATCGAGATGAACTTCCGGATGCCGGACATCGTGACGGTCCCGGTACCGCCCGGCGCGCCGGGTGGCGAGATCTCCCGGGAGTACCGGGACCAGCTGCTGCGCGCCGTAGGCCGGGTGCGGGGGCCCGTCGACGATCGCCCGGTGGTCGTGGTCGGCGGCGGGGCCGCCGGATTCCGCCGCGCCTCGCTGCCGGGAATTCCGGTGCACCGTCCGCACCACTACGCCAGCGCGAATGCCATCGGTGCGGCCGTCTCCGACGTCAGCAGCGAGGTGGTGCGCATCGTCCCGATCTCGGCGGAGAGCCGCGGCGCCGTGCTGCAGCAGGTGTGCCGCGACGCGCTGGACCGAGTTGTGGCGGCCGGCGCAGACCCGGCCGACGCGCGCGTGACGGAGACCGAGGAGAGTTCGCTGTCGTATTTCCGCGGCAACACGGCCCGCATCCGCGCGAAAGCGGTGGGGCGTCCGCTGGTGGCCGCCCCGTGACGGCCCCCGTGATCGACGAGATCACCGCGTTCGACGTCGACGCGCTGGCCACCGGTGCGTCATTGCTCGGCTGCGGGGGCGGGGGACCCACGCTGGTCGGCCGCATGCTGTGCCGCGCCGCGCTGCACACGCGGCCGGTCGCCGTGACCACCGCCGCGGCACTGCCGCCGGAGGCCGTCGTCGTGCACGTCGGGGTCGTGGGGGCGCCGGACATCTTCGCCGAGCAGATGGTCGCACCCGCCGACATGGCCCGGGCCGCGGCGGCCCTCGCCCGCCATGTCGGCGTGCGCCCCGCGGCGGTCGGCGTCATCGAGATCGGCGGGCTCAATGCGATGATGCCGGTCGTGGCGGCCGCGGAACTAGAACTACCGGTGGTCGACGGCGACCTGATGGGCCGCGCCTTCCCGAGCGTGCACAAGACGACGCTGGCCGTGCGTGGCGCCCCGATCGCGCCGTTCGCGCTGGTGGGCGCGACCGGCTCCGTGGTGCTGGTCGAGGAGAGTTCTCGCGTGGCGGCGGAGTCGGTGATGCTGGCGGCCGTCGGCTCCATGGGCGGATCCGCGGCGCTGGCGATCTTCTCGACGTCGGCCCGCGACCTGGACGCCGCGGACTGCGCGGGGAGCCTGTCGACCTGCGTGCGGCTCGGCCGCGACTACCTGCGCTACCAGCAGGAGACGGTGCCCGACCTCGCCCGGAGACTCGGCGGCACCATCGCGTTCGAGGGGTGGGTCGCCGAGATTCGGCCCCGCGAGGTGGAGGCGCCGGGCGCCGTGACCCTGATCTCGATGGACGGGTCGGCGACGTGCCGCGTCGACTTCCGCGACGAACTCCTGCAAGTCAGCGATGACGCCGTTCCCGTCGCGGCGACCCCCGAGATCCTCATCGCCCTGCAGTCCACGACCGGCACCGTGCTCCAAGTGGACGACTTCGTCCAGGGCCAGGCGGTCAGCATCGTCACGCTGCCGGCATTGCACGCCTGGCCCGCCGCCGCGTCCGACGTGATCGGGCCGAGGGCGTTCGGACTCGTCGCCGAGGCGGCGCCGTGAACCGGCCGGAGCCGACGGAGCCCGGCAGGGCCACCGCGTCGTACAAGATGACGGTCGGCGAGCTGTTCGCCGACCCCGTACTCCGCGACGTCGAGCTGGCAGCCGGTGCCACCGGGCTCGACAACCCGGTAACCGATATCCAGTGGTACACCGGCGATTTCGCGACGGCGCGACGGGTCGTCGTGCTGTGCGGACCGGCGGATGTTGCACCGGCATTCCGCCTGGACGCGATGATCCACCGTGCGGTGGCGTCCGCCGTCTCGGCGATCGTGATCGTGGGACCGGAGCCGATGGTCCCGCTGCTGTCCAGCATCCGGCTGGCCGACCAGGTGCGGCTGCCGGTCGCCCGGCTGCGCTCCGACGACCCCATGGCGCTGCTGCAGCAGTTGACCGTCCGAGTGCGAGCCGCCGACCTGTCGCGGGTGCACATGATGGATGTGCTGCTGCGCAACCTGGTGGTCTGCCGAAGCGGCCAGGACATCCTGACGACCGCGGAGAAGGTCTTCGCTGAGCCGCTCGCCCTGATAGCGCCGGACGGTTCCCGCATCCTCGGCGAGGAGATCGACATCGGTCCGTCGATGCGGCTGGACCGGCGGATTCCGCAGCGCGACGACGCGCTGCTGCTGCACCCCGTGCTCGAGCCGGTGACGGATCGGTTGGTGGCCCACTTGGCCTGCCGCTTCGGCCAGGCGTCGCCGTCGCGCGTCACCGCGCTCGCCTCCGGGCTGGCGATCGTCGAGCCGTTCGTGCGCTCCTGGCTGTCCGCCGAACGGGCCGACACCGATCGCGATGCCCTGTACCAGCAGAGTCTGCTGGCGGCCATCGCCACCGACCGCGAGACCGTGAGCCATGACGTCGTCGAAGGCGCACTGTCCCTCGGCTGGAATCTCTCCGGGTGGCACGTCGGGATGCTGATCGTTCCCGACGACGCCGTCGCCGAGGGGCGGCGGTCCACGCTCATCGAGCAGTTCCTCGGCGAGATCGCACGACTCGGCCTGCCCCGGCCGATCTCGGTGGACCGGGGCGATAGCTGGCTGGCGTGGGCGAGCCTCGAGCACGAGCCCGGCGCCGCATTCAACCGTCAACTTCTGCGGTCGGTGCGGGTCGCTGCCGCGGCCACCGACGGCGGCTGGCGCGTCTCGATCGGGATCGGACGCGCCTATCGCGGCCCGGCCGGGCTGGCCGACACGCTGCAGGAGGCCCGGGACGCGGCGGATCTGGCCCGCAGCAGCACGTTTCGGCCGATGGTGGAGCACATCGACGAGCTCGGCGTCGCCAAACTGCTGGCCACCTGGCAGCGATCGGAAGTGACGCAGGCCTTCGCGGATGCGGCGCTCGGTCCGTTGCGCGGCTCACCGCGGCTGCTGGAAACGTTGCGGGCATTCCTGGAGAGCGGCGGATCCGTCGTCGATGCCGCAGCCGTGCTGGGCGTGCACCGCAACACGGTCGCCACCAGGCTGGCCCAGATCGAGAAGCTGCTCGGCGTCACGCTGGCCGACGCCAGCCAACGGCTCGCCCTGCAGGTCGCCTGCCGCGCACTGTCCTGACGGCACCATCTCGCAAACCTGTGCATCATGCACAGGCTGCAGATCAGAACCCAGCTTTGTGCCTCGTGCTGTTCCCGGAGCTGTTTGCCACTCTGGGCGTACCACCGGACGGCTCTCCCCGGCCGGTACCCGCCCAAGAGAGGTGACATGCCTGCGACGACACCGGAGATGAACGAGCTGGTGCGCGACTACCTGGCGGCGCTCGCCGCCCGGGACACCGACTTCGTCGTCCGACATTCGGTGGGAGACGAGGCCGGGTATTCCGGCATCCACACCGGGCCGGGCCTGGTGGACTTCAGCGTCGACAGCACCGTCCGCGCGGTCGCTCCGCTGCCGCCCGCCCGGCTCGGCAACTCCGACCCCCGCGGCTGGTACCACGGCGACGTCGCCTGGCTCACCGACTTCCCCGTCGGAGTGCTGCCCAGCGGCGAGGAACTGCCCAACATCTGCCGCGCCACCGTCGTCCTGTGCCTCGTCGACGGCGAGTGGAAGGTCGCGCACTGGCACATGTCGGAGGCCGTCGACCGCGACCTCTCCGCCGACGCACCACTGCAGACGCGGTAACCCGATCGCTCCGCGAATCCCCCAGCACCGCCCCCCAGCACCGCCCCCCAGCACCGCCTCCCAGGAAGGTTGACCATGAGAAAGACTCGACTAGCAGTCGTCGCCGTCGCCGCCGGCGCGGCTCTCGCCATGATCGCAGGCTGTTCCTCCAGCACCGATCCGAGCGCGGGATCATCAACGAGCGAATCGTCCGCTGCGGCGTCATCCGAGGCGGAATCCTCCGCTGCGGCGTCATCCGAGGCGGAATCCTCCGCTGCGGCGTCATCTGAGGCGGAGTCCTCCGAGGCGGAGCCCGCGGATTCGGACGCGCCGGCCTTCCACATCTGGTACGCGGACGTGATGGATTCCAACCCGGTCGCCATGGCCGTCACGCAAGGCTTCAACGACACGCTCGTCTCGAACAACGTGGCCGTCACGCGGTCGCTGGCCATCGACTCCAGCAGCGGCCAGATAGACCTGTCGGTGCAGGGCCAGGCGCTGACCCGCGCCGTCGCCGCAGCACCGGACGCCATCGCGTACTTCGTGCTCGACCCGACGGCGTTCCAGCCGCAACTGGAGCAAGCCATGGGCCAGGGCATCCCGGTGTTCGCCGCGCTCGGCAAACCGGCGTTCGACGTCAACGGCTTCATCGCCATGGATGACGAAGGTCAGGGCTACGCCGCCGCGAAATACCTGGCGGACAACCTCGAGCCGGGGTCGACCGTCGCCATCATCGGCGGACCGGCCACACCGAACGTGCTGGCCGAGGAGAAGGGCGCGCTCAAAGCGTTCGACGACGCCGGTCTGACGGTCGTCGGCGACATCGAGCAGCAGCGCAACCTGGACGACAACGCCGCCGGCGGTCAGGCCGTGATGCAGAGCATCCTGCAGCGGTTCCCGGACGTGGACGGCGTGTTCGTCTACAACGACGATTCCGTGCTCGGCGCCATCGCCGCGGCGAAGCAGGCCGGCGCGTCGGTCAAGTTCACCAGCCGCAACGGCACGGCCGACGCGGTCGCCGCCGTGAAGGCCGGGGATCTGCTCGCCACCTGCGACATCCAGCCGGTCGCGCTGGGTCAGGCGCTCGGCCAGGCCGTGGTCGACCAGCTCACCGGGAAGCACCAGTACACCGGCAGCGAGTCCATCTCGCCGCCGGACTCCAGTGCCTGCCTGGTGACCGCCGACAACGCGGACTCCTGGAAGCCGTCCGAGGATCTCGTCGAGTACCGCGACATCACGCTGGGCTAACCCGGACATGACAGCCACAGACGTGCTGATCGGCGCCCGGTCCGTCACGGTCGACTACTCGGGGACCCGCGCCCTGGACGAGGTCACCGTGACGGTCCGGCGCGGCGAGATCGTCGCCGTCGTGGGCGCCAACGGTTCCGGCAAGACGACCCTGCTCAATGTGCTGACGGGTCAGCGATCGCCGACCTCCGGCGACATCCGCGACGGCGCCGGCCCGGTCGTCCTGGACGGTCCGGCGGCCGCCCTGCGGCGCTCCATCGTGCTCGTGCCGCAGGAGCCGCTGCACGCCCCGACGCTGACCGTGTGGGAGAACCTGCTGCTCGGTGAGGCTCCGCTGTCCGGGCGGGGGCCGGGGCGGCGGGAGCGTCGCGCCGCCCGCGAGCATGTGCGCCGCACGCTGCCGCACATCGACCCCGACGACGTGGTGGACAACCTGCGCAAGGCCGACCGGGCGCTGCTCTCGCTGGAGCGCGCCATGCGCCGCCGGCCGACGATCCTCGCCCTGGACGAGCCCACCGCGGTGCTGGGTGAGCAGGGCGTGGCGCTCGTCGAGTCGGCGGCGAGGTCCGTCATCGCGGACGGCGGCGCCGTGATCCTGGTCAGCCACCGGCTCGCCGACATCATGCGGCTGGCCAGTCGCGTGGTGGTGCTGGTGGACGGCCGGGTCGTGATGGATCGTCCGGTCGGCGAGATTTCCGTGCCGGACATCGTGGACACGATCGCCGCCGGACGCGACGTGCGGATTCACGAGCATGACGGAATCCCGCGCACGGCCCAGCCCGGGCAGGTGCTGCTGACCGTCACCACCGACCGGGACGCCAGCGGACTGGACATCGACGGGCTTCAGGTCCGTGCGGGCGAGATCGTGGGTGTGGCCGGGATGGCGGGCAGCGGTCGCAGCCGGCTGTGCCGGATCGCCGCCGGAGTAGGGCCGCGGCACGACGGCGTCCGCTACCGGGGCAGCCGCCTGCCCTCGTCGGTGCGCGCGGCACGGCGCGCCGGGATCGCTTTCATCCCGGAAGACCGCCGCCGCGACGGGGTGTTCCCCACCCTGTCGGTCGAGCGGAACATCGAGATCGGCGACGTCGTCCGGTCCTCCCTCGGACATATCTGGCCGATGCGGCCGGCTCGCACCAAGACGAATTCCGTCATATCCGGGTTCGGCATCAAAACGCCGTCGCCGGCGGCCGAGATCACCGTGCTCAGCGGCGGGAACGCCCAGCGCGTCGTCGTCGCCCGCGAACTGATGAACGGCCCGGCGCTGATCGTCGCCGACGAGCCGACGCAGGGTGTCGACCAGGTGGGGCGCACCGCGATCCACGCCATGTTGCGGGACTTCGCGCGGCGCGGCGGCGGCGTGCTCGTCGTCAGCTCCGAGTTCGAGGAGCTCAAGGAGCTCGCCGACCGTATCCACGTGCTGGTGGACGGACAGATGGTCGCCGAGCGCCCGGCCGACGTGCCCTACGCCGAACTGGTGGCCCTGGCCTCGGGCGTGCCGCCGACGATCGCCGACGAAGCGGGAGAGTCATGACGATCACGAATCAACTCGACGACGTGACGGTGCGGCCGACTGCTGCCGTTTACCTGCGCCGGCACCTCACCGACCTGATCCTGCCGCTGGGACTGGCCGCCGAGATCGTCTTCGGGCTGGCCATGTATCCGTCGTTCCGGTCGGTGGGCTCGTTCGTCAACATCCTCATCTTCTCGTCGATCCTGCTCATCGTCGCGGTCGGCGAGACGTTCGTCGTGGTCGGGCGGGGGGCGGACCTGTCGGTCGGCTCGATGGTCGGGCTGTCCGGCGCGGTGCTGGCCGTGCTGGTGATCGACGGCTGGCCGTGGCCCCTGGCGATCGCGGCCACCCTGGTCCTGGCCCTGCTGATCGGTCTCGGACACGGGCTGCTCATCACGAAGATGCGCATCTCGTTCCTGATCGTCACGCTCGGCACCTTCGCGCTGTTACGCAGCCAGACGAACGTGGTGCTCGGTAGCCGAAGCCAGACGGTCCGGGTACCGTTCCTGGAGACGCTGGCGATCGGGCGGACCTGGCATATCCCGAACCTCGTCATCGTGGCGGCGATCGTCTATGTCGTCGCCACGCTGGTGCTGCGGAAGACCGGGTTCGGCCGCTCGCTCTACGCCGTGGGGTCGAGCCCCGAGGCCGCGCGGCTCGCCGGCATCCCGGTCGCCCGCGTCACCATCATCGCGTTCGTCATCAGCGCCGTGGCCGCGGCGATCGCCGGCCTGCTGACGGTGGGCTCCCTGGGCTCCGCGCAGACCACCGCGGGCAGCGGCATGGAATTGGCCGCGCTCTCGGCGGTGCTGCTCGGCGGGACCCGCTTCTCCGGCGGCTTCGGCAGCGCCACCCGGACCCTCGTCGGGGTGTTGTTCCTCGGCGTGCTCAACAGCCTGCTGTACGCCGCAGGGGTCGGATCGGCCTGGCAGGGCACCGCCTCCGGCCTGGTGCTGATCGCCGCGGTGGCACTCGACCGGACTCGCAAGGACTGACCGGGCGCCGACAGGAATCGAAACGCTCACGGACGCCGGGCCCCTGCCGGGTCGTGATCCAACGAAGGAGTACAACGTGGCTTTGCGCATAGGGATCGACGTCGGCGGCACCAACACCGACGCGGTCGTCCTCGACGGCCGCACCGTCATCGCCGACACCAAAAGCCCCACCACCGACGACGTGACGAGCGGCATCCAGTCCGCACTGGCGCAGGTGCTCGGTCACGTCGACCCGGGCGACGTGGACTCGGTCTTCATCGGGACCACCCACTTCATCAACGCCATCGCCCAAGCGAGGGGACTCGAGCCGGTCGCCGTCGTGCGCCTGGCCACCCCGCCGCAGTCGCTGCTGCCGATGATCGACTGGCCCGACCGGCTGCGCGCCGCCATCGGCGAGCACATCTACGTCTGTCCCGGCGGGGCGCAGTTCGACGGCCGGGAGCTGAGCGCGCTCGACGAGCCCCGGCTGGTCGAGATCGCCCGGGAGATCACGGCGGCGGGCCTGAAGCACGTTGCGCTCAGCTCCGTGTTCTCGGTGGTGAACCCGGAGGCCGAGATCCGCGCCGAGCAGGTGCTCCGCGGCGAGCTCGGTGACGACGTCACGATCACCCGGTCGGCGACGGTCGGCCGGGTCGGCCTGCTGGAGCGGGAGAATGCCACGATCCTCAACGCGACGCTGCTGGACCTGGCCGGGCGGATCATCGACCGGCTGGAGAAGGTCGTCGCCGACGCGGGGCTCTCCGCTACGGTGCTGCTCTGCCAGAACGACGGCACCGTGATGACCCTGGACAAGGCGCGCGAGTTCCCCATCTTCACGATCGCGTCCGGCCCCACCAACTCCATGCGCGGTGCCGGCATGCTCACCGACATCCGCGACGCCATCGTCATCGACGTGGGCGGAACGACCACCGACATCGGCCTGATGCAACACGGCTTCCCGCGCGAATCCACGGTCGCGATGGAACTGGCCGGGGTGCGCACCAACTTCCACATCCCCGACGTGATCTCCCGCGCCCTGGGTGGTGGCACCATAATCAGCCGGGACGGCCGCGAGGTCGGCCCGCAGAGCGTCGGCTACCGCATCACCGACGAGGCCCTCGTCTTCGGTGGCAGCACTCTGACCTTCACCGATGTCGCAGTGGGGGGCGGTGCTCCGCCGGTCGGCGACGTCGACGTCACGGGCGCCATCGAACCGGCGACCGTCAGGGCGGCACTCGACGTCGTGTCGACGCTGCTGATCAACACGATCGAACGGGCCCGGCTGAGCGCCGACGACACGCCGATCATCGCGGTGGGGGGCGGCGCCCCGCTGCTCGCGGCGGTGCCCGGGCTCGAATTCCTCGTCATCCCCGACAAGGCCGGCGTGGCCAACGCGGTCGGCGCGGCGGTCGCCGAGGCCGGTGGCGAGGTCGACCGGGTCTACGCCCTCGAGGGGCGCACCCGCGGCGACATCGTCGCCGAGGCGAAGGCCGAGGCGATCCGTAACGCTGTTGCCGCCGGTGCGGCGCCGGACGGCGTCCGCATCATCGACGTCGAAGATGTCCCGCTGACCCACCTGCCGGGCGGCGGCGCCGTGCACGTTCGCGTCAAGGCCGTGGGTCCGTTCATCCTCGGCGCACAGCACCCGGAAGGACGATAGTCGTGAAGCTCATCGACGAAGCAGCCCTGGACGACATCACGCTCGGATCCACGATTCTCGGCTCCGGCGGCGGCGGCGATCCCTACGTGGGCATGTTGCTGGCGCGGGACGCCATCCGCCGGTACGGGCCGGTTCCGCTGGTCGACATCGACGAGGTGCCGGACGACGCCAACGTGGTGTTCATCGCCGGCATGGGCGCCCCGGGCGTGTTGATCGAGAAGCTGCCACGCGCGCACGAATACGAGCGGCTGCTGGACGCCATCGAGGAGTTCACCGGACGCACCTTCGACTACGTGTGCCCGGCCGAGGCCGGTGGCCTGAACGCGGTGACGCCGTTCGCCAGCGCGGCACCGCGCGGCATCCCCGTCATCGACGCCGACGGCATGGGCCGCGCGTTCCCGGCGCTGGAGATGGTGACGCCGACGCTGTACGGCGGCTCCACCACCCCGCTCGTGATGCTCGACGAGCACGGCAACGAGATGTTCCTGAGGTCGACCAGCAACACCTGGGCGGAGAACTACGCCCGCGCCGCCGTCGTCGCCAGCGGCGCGAACGCCGCCATGGCGCTCTACCCCATGACGGGAGCCGAGGCGAAGGCGCGGCTGGTGCGCGGGGCGCTGACCACGGCCGCGGAGATCGGCCGCGCCATCAAGGACGCCCGCGCCCGGCACGTCTCGGCGGTGGACGCCGTTCTCGAGTCGCAGCGCGGTGTGCTGCTGTTCAAGGGCAAGGTCGACGAGGTCGAGCGCAGCAACGAACGGGGCTGGACCATCGGTGTCGCCACGCTGAGCGGTGTGGACGAATGGGCCGATCGCACCTTCGAACTGCATTTCCAGAACGAGAACCTGATGGCCCAGCGGGACGGGTCGATCGTCGCCACCACCCCGGATCTGATCATGGCCATGGAGATGGACACCGGCGATCCGATCCCGGCCGAAGAGATCCGCTACGGCTACCGGGTGGCCGTCCTCGGCCTGCCGTGCGATCCGCACTGGCGCACCGAGCAGGGCATCGCGTTGTCCGGGCCGCGGAAGTTCGGCTACGAGGTCGACTACCGGCCGGTCGAGGAACTCGCGAGGTGAGCCGCCGGGTGCTGCGCGGCGGCCAGATCTTCGACGGCACCAGTGCCGCGCTGTTCGCCGGCGATGTGGCGCTGGACGGCAACCGCATCGTTGCCGTCGGGCCGGTCGCGCCGCAGCGCGGCGACGAGGTGCTCGATGTCACCGGCTGTCTCGTCGCGCCCGGCCTGATCGACTGCCACGTGCACACCCTGTTCAACGGCATGGATATGGCCCGGATCCAGAGCCAGCCGTTCTCACTGCAGTTCTACGAGGCCATCGCGAATCTTCGCGCACTGCTGCGCAGCGGAATCACGACCGTGCGGGACGCCGGCGGCGCCGACCTCGGGGTGAAGGCGGCAGTCGAGGCCGGGCATATCGACGGCCCGCGCATGTCGATCGCCATCTCGGTGCTCAGCCAGACCGGCGGGCATGTGGACGGCTGGAACGTGCACGGCGATCTGCAGCGGCTGCTGGTGCCGCATCCGGGCCGGCCGGACTGCGTGGTGGACGGCGTGGACGGCATGCGCAAGCGGGTGCGCGAAATCCTGCGGGCGGGCGCCGACATGATCAAGGTGTGCGCCTCCGGCGGCGTGATGTCGACGCGCGACGATCCGCGTCACCCGCAGTTCTCGCCGGCCGAGCTGGCGGTGTGTGTCGAGGAGGCGACCGCCGCGGGCCGCCGGGTGATGGCGCATGCGCACAGCGCGGCCGGCGTCGCGCAGGCGGTGCGCGCCGGCGTGCACTCCATCGAACACGGCGTGTATCTCGACGACCACGGCATCGAGCTGATGCGCGATCGCGGCACCTGGTTCGTGCCGACCCTGCTGGCGCCGGTGGCTCTCGTGGACGCGATCGACGCGGGCATGACGGTGCCCATCGAGGTGGAGCGGAAGGCGCGGGCGATCACCGACGCGCACCTCACCGCCGTGGGGCGCGCCCACGCGGCGGGGGTGCGAATCGCGATGGGCACGGATTCCGGGGTGTTCGCGCACGGATCCGGCCCGCGCGAGCTGGGGCTTTTGGTGCAAGCGGGTATGACGCCGCAGCAGGCACTGCGCGCCGCGACCGGTTCGGCCGCCGAGCTGCTGGAACGCGACGATGTGGGCGTGCTGCAGGCTGGCCGGTTCGCCGACGTCATCGTCCTGGACGGCGACTTCTGGGATTTCGATCGTTTCGACCAGAACCTGAAGCTGGTCATCGCCGACGGCGCGGAGCGCTACCAGCGGTTGTGAACGTCCTCGGCCCAGCCGGCCAGGCCGTCGGCGTCGGGAGTCGAGAATGGCACGCGTGATGGCGCGCGGTTCGAAGCAACCTGGGCAAACGGTGACCGTCGTCGAATCAAGCGTGCAATTCTCGACTTTTCACAGGGCCTCGCGTGTCGCAGTGCTTCGCGGTGTCACAGCGCGTCGCGGAGCCGCGCGGCCTCCGTCGACGACGGATACGAGGACTGTGTGCCGGGCGCCGTCACGCTCGCCGAGGCGCAGGCGCAGCCCAGCCGCGCGGCCCTCGCCGCGTCGAAACCGGCGGCGAGCCCGTAGCTGAACGCGCCGACGAAGGCGTCGCCCGCCCCGGTGGTGTCCACTGCCTCGACCCGCGGAGCGCTCACGCGGACGATGTCGCCGTCCGGCGAGGCGACCACGGCACCGTCGGCCCCGAGCGTCACCACCAGCCGCACGCCCCAGCGAGCGGCCACGGCCAGCAGTGTCTTGTCGCTGTAGTCCGGCTCCGGGCTGATATCGCTTGCCAGGAAGGCGAACTCGATCTCGTTGGGAATCAGGTAGTCCGTCATCGCCAGCAGATCGTCGCCGATCTCGGCGACCGGTGCCGGGTTGAGCACGGTGGCCACATCTCGGGCACGCGCCTGCCGGAACGCGGACAGCGTCACCTCCGGCGGGATCTCGAACTGGCCGACCACCACGTCCAGGTGTTCGGGGGCGGAAACCGCGCGGGCGGCGTCATCCTCGGTCATCCGGGAGTTGGCTCCGGGCACCACGATGATGCGGTTGGTGCCGGCGGCATCCACCCAGATCGGTGCCACGCCGCTGCTGTCCGTCGCCACCCGGGTGACCGCGGAGGTGTCGATTCCCTCGCGGGCGAAGTTCTCCAGGATCATGTCGCCGAACGTGTCGGTGCCCAGGCAGTTGACCATCGCGACGTCGGCGCCGAGCCGCGCGGCCATCACCGCCTGATTCGCGCCCTTGCCACCGAACCCCATGGAAAACCTTGTGCCGTGCAGGGTTTCGCCGTCCCCGGGCATCCGGTCGACGTAGGCGATCATGTCCATCATGGTGCTGCCCACCACCATGATCGAAGGAGCGCGGCTCGTGGATGTCGTCATTCCGTGGCACCCGGGTCGGCGTCCAGCTCGGCCTGCCAGCGCAGCAGGATCGCGAGCGCGTCGTCCAGCGAGGTGCAGACGGTGCCCATCGACTCGATGCACCCGTGCACGTACAGGTTGACCCCCCGGCCCTCTACGGAGCGCCCGCCGGAGCCGACCACCCGCGAATCGGTGATCAGCCCGACCACGCCCTTCTTCGACGGGTCGGCCAGCCGCATGCCGTGGAAGATGCCGATCTCGCACGCCGTACCGTCATCCACCATCGGCCCGTCCAGGATCGCCAGCACCGCGTTGGCCGGCAGCAGGCCCTCGTTGTCCTTCGCGAACACCGTGGTGGGTGTGAGTTCGCCGTCCGGGAACTCCTGCTCATGCGGCACGAACACCGTCAGGCCGGCCTGGCGCAGCGCCTGCGCGCACTCGGCGATGTAGCCGCGCTCGTAGGCGGTGAACAGCGGCCCCGCCAGGTACACCTTCATATCCCTCGCTCCTGTCCGTCGGTGTGCCGCCCAAGTATGACGGTATCCTCGTGCTCTGCCATACGGATCAGAAGGACACCCGCCATGCCGACCACTGCCACGCTCCCGGAGCAGTTCGCCGACAACCCCGTGCTCGCCAGCGCCCTGCCGGTGATCGCCGAGTCCGTCGACGTGCACACCGACCCGGAACGCATCGCCGCCGTCGCGCAGTGGATGGCCTACGAGGAACTGCCGCTGCCCCAGTACCTCGGCGGCTTCCCGGTGAGCGGCGGGCGCGAGCAGATCATCGACTTCACCATGACGGCGGCCAGCATCGACTTCGCGTTCACCGATTTCGGCACCGGTGAGAAGTTCGAGGTGGACTACCTCGGGGCGCGCTGGTCGGACTCCGACGCCCTGTTCGCCTGCCTGCACCGGGCGCTGGAGACGGGCATCCCTGTGCTGGACGGCCACTTCCTGTCGCAGATCACCGAGGAGCAGCTGGGCGGGGTTCTACGCGGCTCGATCACCATCCCGATGCTGGACGAGCGGGCCGAAATCCTGCGCCAGGTCGGCGAGGTGCTGGTGCGTGAGTTCGGCGGGTCCTTCACCGGGTTGATCGATGCCGCCGAGGGCCGCCTGCACAGCGTCGACGGCACCGGGATCGTGGACCTGCTCACCTCCCGCATCCCTCGGTTCGACGACGTCAGCCCGTATGGCGAGCATCGCGTCCGCTTCGACAAGCTGGCCCAGCTCGCGGTGTGGATGGTGCACACCTCGCTCGGCGGGCAGTCCGGCTTCCCGCTGGCGGACCTCGATCAGATGACGGCGTTCGCCGACTACATCGTGCCGGTGGGGCTGGAGGTGCTGGGCGTCCTGCGGTACTCGGACGGTCTCGCCGCTGCGATCACCGCCGGACGCATCGTCGAGCGGGACAGCCCGCAGGAGGTGGAGATCCGGGCGCACACGGTCCACGCGGTCGCCCTGCTCACCGAGGCGATCAACCGCATCCGCCCAGCCGACCGGCAGGTGGTGATGGCCCAGGTCGACTCGCGGCTGTGGACCCACTATCACACCACGTTCCGGCCGCATCACCTCACGCGCACCGTCATGTACTGACTTCTACCCGCGCGGGCTTCGAGGGGGGCGCCGGGTATGACGCCGCCCTCGTGCCAGGTCCGCGGCGCGCGACGGGTGCGGACAGTGAGTCTTCGCCAGAACTGCGTCATCCGCCCGGCGGACCGGCAGCCGGGGCCGGTTGATCAGCGCCTCGATGTCTGGTCAGGCGATCTGTGCCGCGCCGTCCACCGACCGCATCTGGCTACGTTCGGAATCCGGGAGTGTCCGCGGCCTGAGGATGCCGGAGTAGGCCGCGGTGACGGACGGGACGCCGAGAGTCAGGCGATTCCGGGGGTGTGAATGCGGTATTCGCGCACATCGGTCAGGACGCGCGCTGCGGTCTGAAAGTCCTTGTCGTCATGCAGGATCACCAGGTCATGGTGTGCCGCCGCCGCGCACACCAACCAGTCGACGACGGACAGCGCCTGATGGTGGCCGTGTGCCGCGAGCCGACGCTGTGCCGCGTCGATCCAGGCCCAGGCGCGCTTCGGCACCCCGACATCGGGATAGAGATCGGTGAACATGTCCGTCATCTCGTCGAATTCGACGGGGGTGCGTGCGGAGCGGCGAAACTCGGTGCGCTGCGGCGCACAGGATCCCACCGCGCCGCTCTCCACGTCCGCCGCCCATTCCTCCGCAAGGACGTCGTTGCGCAGCAGCCGCCAGACCGCGGTGGAATCCGCGAGGTAGCGAATCACCTGCCAGCCTTCTCCTCCTCATGACGACGCCAAAAATCGTCCTCGTCCCACTGCTGTGCCCGTAGCCGGTGTGTGACGCGCGCCTGGCTGCGTTCCGCACGCTGTGCATATTCCCGGAGTGCCAGGTTGACGGCGTCCTTCTTGGTCCGGGCGCCGGACAGGCGCATGGTGGCCGTCAATGCCTCATCGTCGAGGTCGATCTGCGTGGCGGACATGGCTGCCCCTTTCTGATAGATGCTATGTATGTATATCACCAACATTACATACACTTGGCTTACGGTGCGGGAGAACGCTATCGGTCCTGCTTCATCCGGGCGCGCAACGTCACGCCGCGGCGTCATGCTGGGTTGCCCGGAAGGCGAGGTAGCGCTCGATCCGCCGGTCCGGCACCAGCCACATCACGGCCACGAACACGTAGCATGCGATCGAGAACCAGATCGCGGGCCGCCAGCCCGGAACCACCAGCAGTGCAACGACTATCGCGGCGGCGTAGATGAACGGCGATGCTTTGCCCTTCAGGTCGCGGCCCAGCGCCTGCCGCAGCGCCGAGCCCGCGCCCTCGGCATGGATGATCGTCAGCTGCAGGATCCAGTAGGCGATCGCGGCGGCTGCCAGGTCCACGCCGTACACGATCACCGGTACCTGCGCGAACGCCGTCGAGTCCATCCATGCGGTGGTGAGCGGCAGCAGCGACAGCCACAGCAGCAGGTGCAGGTTCGCCCACAGCACCGCGCCGGTCACCCGCGAGGCGAGCTGGAACATGTGGTGGTGGTTGTTCCAGTACAGCCCGACGTACACGAAGCTCAGCAGGTACGTCGCCAGCCCGGTGCCGAGCGTGCTGACCAGGTCTGTGAACGTGTCGCCGTCGGGCACGTCCAGCTCCAGCACCATGATCGTGATGATCACCGCCATGACGCCGTCGCTGAACGCTTCGAGTCTGCTGGTGGGCATGGCACACTCTATATTCCGCCGGGCTCACTAACACGCGGCGATAGGGAGTGTGCCGTCGGCGTCCAGCCGCAGGGTCCGATCCAGGCCGAGCCGCTCCAGGAACTGCCGGTCGTGGCTGACCACCAGCAGCGCGCCCCGATAGGCGGTGAGCACGTCCACCAGCCGGTCAACCGTGACGATGTCCAGGTTGTTGGTCGGTTCGTCCAGCACCAGCAGCTCCGGCGGCGGATCCGCAAGCACCAGCCGTGCCAGCGCGACCCGGAACCGCTCTCCGCCGGACAGCGACTCCACCGGGCGGTCGAGCATGGCGCCGCGCAGCAGGAGCCGGGCCAGCCGGTTCTTGAGGCTGGCCGGGGGAACGTCGGAGCAGGCATCGCGAATGACGTCATACGCGCTCGGCCTGGCGCCGTTCGCGATGTCGACTGCTGCGCCCGGGCCCGTTGTCCCATCGGCGCAGGCTGCGCGCCCCGGATCGATGACAGGGCCCGCTGTGGCTCCGAACTCGATGCGTTGCGGCAGGTAGCCGACGCGCACCGGTGCCTCCGGCAGTGCGTGCTCGAGCAGCGTGGTCTTGCCGACCCCGTTGGGCCCGACGAGCGCGATGCGCTCCGGCCCCGCTATCGTCACGGTCCGGCCATCGGCGCTCGGTAGGTCGAGCACCCGCCGGCCGCGCGGCAGGCCGGGATCCGGCAGGTCGATGCGGATCGACTCATCGTCGCGCACCGCGCGGTCCGCCGCATCGACGGCGGCACGCGCCGCGTCGACCTTCGCGTCAGCCGTCCCGCGACGGGCTCCCTGAGCCTTCTCCGCCGCGTTGCGCCTGTCGTTGATCACGGCCGGCACGTACTTGCGGTTCGCCTTGTCCTTGCGCGCCTGCCGCTGACTGTGCGCGTCGCGTTCGGCGAGCTTGATCCGCGCCTGCCGCTCGCGGCGCAACTGCTGCTCGGCGGTGCGCAGCGTCTGCGCCGCGGCTTCCTGCTGGGCCGAGAGCCATTGCCGGAACTCGTCGTACGGGCCGCCGAATGTGGTCAAGCGTGCGCTCCGCAGTTCGGCGGTCTCGTCCAGCAGATTCAGCAGGTCGATGTCGTGGCTGGCGACGACCAGCGTCCCGCGCCAGGAGGCGATCAACTCGCAGAGTCGCGCCCGGGCTTCGCCGTCGAGGTTGTTGGTCGGCTCGTCCAGCAGTGCGATATCCCGTGCGCGCAGCTGGATTCCGGCCAGCGCGGCGAGCATCGCCTCGCCGCCGGACAGCGTCATGGCCGGCCGGTCCAGCTCCGTCGGCAGCCCCAGCGTGGCGAGGGTCGCAACTGCGCGTTCGTCGATATCCCAGCCGTCGCCGATGATGTCGAACAGTTCGGGATCCGCGGACCCGGACTCCAAGCGGCGCAACGCGTCTCGGATGGGTGTGACGCCGAGCAGGTCGGCGACCGTGTGCGCCGCCAGCGTGACTCCCTGCGGCAGGTAGTCGACGGTGCCGGATGTGACGAGGGCGCCCGAGGTGAGCCGTCGCTCGCCGGCGATCAGGCCGAGCAGTGTCGACTTGCCGGCGCCGTTCGACCCGATCAGGCCGGTGCGGGTGCGGCTGAAAGCTGCGGTGACGCCGTCCAGCACGGTGGTGCCGTCCGGCCAGGCGAAGGTGGCGTCGGAGAGTACGACGGAAGACGTGGAATGGGACAAGGGATGCTCCGGGGTATCGGCGAGGGGCGCCGATGCCGTCGAAGCGGCGTCAGCGCAGGGGGCTCGGGGAGATGCTCCGGATGCCTGTCATTGCCCGTCCTTGTCGGTGGTTCGATGCCGCCCTCTCGCATACGCGGTCGTCCGCGGAAGGCAGCCACCATTGTGACACAGGCTCGTGCCCGAGGGCGGCGTCATACTCGCCGTCATGTCCGCCTCGTGTTACTCAGCCCGGCGTATGTGCCTGCGCCACTAACACGCGGCGATCGGTGTCGGGCCGCGCACGTATCCTCGGGCCCGGTGCGGAACGAGCGTGTAGCATTGTGCTACAGATGGTACGCAGAATGGAGGCGATGATGCGGACGATTCCGCAGCGCGAGCTGCGCAACGAATCCGGGCGGGTGCTCGCGGATGTGGCCGCCGGCGAGACCATCGAGGTCACCAGCAACGGAACCGTGATGGCGGTGATGGTCCCGCCACGGGTCAGCGTGGTCGAACGCGGCCGGCGTGACGGCACCGTGCGTCCCGCGCGCCGCCGGATCCGCCTCTCCGACATCGCGCGGGTGACCGCGACGCAGAGCGTGCGGGACGCACTGGACGAACTTCGCGGTGACCGATGACGACGATCTACGCCGACACCTCGGCGTGGGGCAAGCTCGTCAAGGACGAGCCCGAGTCCGAGGCACTCGCCGGCTATGTGGATGCCCGGTTGGACGCCGGGGACGATTTCGTCTCGTCCGCATTGATCGTGACCGAGATGGGCCGACTGGCCGAGCGTTTCGACATCGATCGCGGGCTGGTGGCCGATGTGCTCGACCAGGTCAACATCTTCACCCCGGACCTGTCGATCTACCGGGCAGCCGGGCGGCTGACCGGGAGCGACCTGCGTAGCCTCGACGCGCTGCACCTGGCGCAGTGCCTCGCGCTGGACGCGGATCTGCTCACGTCCTACGACGAACGTCAACTCGCGACCGCCCGTGCACTGGGCATCCGCACGATCTCGCCGGGGATCGCTGGGCGCGGGTAGCGGACGCCGTCATGTCTGCCTCGTGTCACCCAGACCGGCGTATGTGCCTGCGCCACTAACACGCGGCGAACGGTGTCGGGCCACGCACGTATCCTCGGCCTCGTGCTCGCATTCGACGCCCCGCTCGACGTCCAGGCGGTGATCCGCACGGTCGGGGCGGCGGCGGGCGCGCGTGGGCTGGCCTACTTCGAGGGTGGCGCAGTCTCGGCGCTGGCTATCGAGCGCGATCGGGGCGGCGTGGCGCTGTCGGCGGAGGTGCAGGGCAGCGCGCGTCACCCCTACCGGGTCGAGGTGCATCTCGACATGCGCACGGCGGTCCGGCCGGTGGTGACGGGCGCCTACGGCCAGTGCACCTGCCCGGTCGCCGTGAACTGCAAACACGTCGCCGCGGTGATGTTCGCCGTCGGCAGGAACCGGGACCGCACGCGGCCGACCGGCACCCCCACCCGCCGCCCGGCCACGGCGCTATGGGAACGGGTGCTGCAACCCGACGAGCCGCCCGGTGAGCAGACCGGCCGGGCACAGTCCGGGACCGAACCGATCGCGCTCCTCATCGAACGACGCACCGGTGCGTCCGGCGCCGCCCTGCTGACCATGCGCCCGGTGACCCGCGGCAGGAAGGACGTCTGGATCCGCACCGGCACCTCCTGGCAGGAACTCCGATACGCGTACCACCGCCACCCACGCGAGGCTGCCGCCCTGCTGCGCGAGATCGCCCTGCTCGGCTCCGCGGGCCGTTCCCTGTATGACGTGTATCAGGCCACGGTCGATCTCACCGCGTTTCCCAGCCCTCGCATCTGGGACATCCTCGGCGAGGCGAACCAGGCCGGGCTGCCGCTGATCGGCGACACGAAGGGCACCCCGGTCGTCCTCGGTTCGGAGCCGGTGACCCCGGTGATCACGGTGGCGACGGCCCGTGACGGGGCCTGGTCCCTGCGCCCGGAGTTCCGACTCGCCGGCCAAGCGATCGACGTGCCCGTCACGCTGATCGGCGAACCGGCGCACGGGCTCGCCTACCTGGCCGAACGCACGCCCAGCAGGTATGACGCCGTCCCCGCGACGGTCCTCCATCTGGTTCGGTTCTCCCGGCCGCTGGATGGCACGGTTCACGAACTCTATTGCCTCCCAGAGCATGTCAGCGTCCCAGCGGCTGATCGCGCCCGGTTCACCCGCGACTTCCTGCCCCGGCTCCGCCAGCAGGTCGACGTGGAGGCCGCGGACGACGCCGTGGGGCTGCCCGGCCCGGCGACGGTGCGACTGCTGCTCACCGTGCGCCGCGACGACCTCGGCATGGTCGCTGTCGCCTGGTACTGGCGGTACGTCTGGGGATCGGAGGCCATCGACATCCCGCTCGGCCTGCCGGCGCACCCGGGACTGCGCGATATCGACGCCGAGAAGGATCTGGTCGCAACAGGTCTCGATGTGGTGAAGACCCTGCCGCCGATGCTTCGCAGAGGTTCGCTCGGTAGCGAACTGGTGCCGGAGACGACACTCTCCGACGGCCAGGCGCTACGCCTGCAGCGGGACGTGCTGCCCGCACTGCGTCAGATCGAGGGCATCGTCGTCGACGTGTCGGACGGCGTCCTCGACTTCCGGCAGGCCCTGTCCGCGCCGGTGGTCGCGATGGCCGGCTCGCTCACTCCCGACAAGGACTGGCTGGACCTCACGGTCACCGTCACCGTGGATGGCGAGAGCGTGCCCTTCATCGATCTGTTCCGCGCGCTCGCCGAGCGTCAGACGGTGCTGATCCTGCCGTCCGGAACCTACTTCCCGCTGGACACGCCGGAACTCGAGCGGCTGCGCGCGCTCATCGAGGAGTCGTACGAGCTCGGCGACCGCGACCCACTGCACCCTGAGGAGCTGCGGCTCAGCCGCTACGAGGCGACGTTCTGGGACGAGCTCGAGGCGATGGGGGTGCTGGACAAGCAGGCGCTGACCTGGTCTGCGTCCGTCCGCAGGCTCGCCCGCCTCGCCGAGATTCCGCGCTACGGCGTGCCTTCCGCGCTCACCGCGCAGCTCCGGCCGTACCAGCGGGACGGCTACATGTGGCTGTCGTTCCTCCATGATCACGGTCTCGGCGGTGTGCTGGCCGACGACATGGGGCTGGGCAAGACCGTGCAGACGCTCGCCATGATACTGCGGGCGAGCGCCGAGAAGTCCGGTGCGCCACCGTTTCTGGTGGTGGCGCCGACGAGCGTGGTGGCGAATTGGGCCGACGAGGCGGCCCGGTTCGCCCCCGGTCTTACGGTCGCGCAGATAGCCAATACCCGGGCCAGACGAGGCACCGAGCTCGCCGAGGCGTGCGCCGGCGCCGATCTCGTCGTCACGTCATATGCGCTGTTCCGTCTCGAATACGAAGCCTACGAGGCGATCTCGTGGTCCGGGCTGCTGCTGGACGAGGCACAGCAGATCAAGAACCACCTCTCCCGCGGCTACCGGTGCGCGCGGAAACTGCCCGCGCCGTTCAAGCTGGCGATCACCGGCACGCCCATGGAGAACAACCTGATGGAGCTGTGGGCGATGTTCTCCATCGTCGCCCCGGGGCTGCTGGCCGACCCCAAGCGCTTCACCGAGCACTACCGCAACCCCATCGAGAAGCATCAGGACGCGGACCGGCTGGCCACGCTGCGCCGGCGGATCCGGCCGCTGCTGCTGCGCCGCACCAAGGCGGAGGTCATCGCCGACCTGCCGCCGAAGACCGAGCAGGTACTGGAACTGGAACTGCTCCCGAAACACCGTCATGCCTACCAGCGCTACCTGCAGCGGGAGCGGCGCAAGGTGCTCGGACTGCTGGGCGACCTGGACCGCAACCGCTTCCAGATCTTCCGGTCGCTCACCCTGCTGCGGCAGGCCGCATTGGACGCCTCGCTGGTGGACGACGAGAACGCCGAGGTGCCCTCCACCAAGCTCGACGCGCTGGTGGGGCTGGTCGGTCAGGCGGCGGCCGAGGGGCACCGAGTGCTGGTGTTCAGTCAGTTCACCCGATTCCTGAACCGCGCCCGCGAACGGATCGGCGCGGAGGGTATCGACTCGTGCTATCTGGACGGCGCGACCCGCCGGCGGGCCGCGGTACTGCGCGAATTCCGCGAGGGCACCGCACCGGTGTTCCTGATCAGCCTCAAGGCGGGCGGGGTGGGCCTGAACCTGACCGAGGCCGACTACTGCATCATCACCGATCCGTGGTGGAACCCAGCGACCGAGCAGCAGGCTATCGACCGCACCCACCGCATCGGGCAGGACAAGCCCGTCATGGTCTACCGGCTGGTCGCTGCCGACACGATCGAGGAGAAGGTGATGACGCTGAAAGCCCGTAAGGCGGCACTGTTCTCATCGATCATGACGGACGGCGGGGTCGGTGCATCCGGCCTCACGGCCGAGGACATCCGCGGCCTGCTGGGCTGAGACGGTCCCATACGCCTGCGCGGCGCAGGTAATTCATCGGCTGTTGACTTCTGCCCACGCCCGCCCTACTCTCGGCGGAGTTATTCATCGTGCGATGAATTAAGGAGGGCCGCCGTGGCTTCCACCGCCATCGAGGTCGACCGGCTCACCGTGGTGCGCGGCGGACGAAAGGCGCTCGCGGATTTCAGTTGTCGGATCCCGGCCGGGTGCGTCACCGGGCTCCTCGGACCGTCCGGAGCTGGGAAGACGACGCTGATCCGCTCCATCGTCGGCGTGCAGCGGGTGACATCCGGCACGGTGACGGTCTTCGGCAGTCCGGCCGGGTCCGCGCCGCTGCGTGCCCGCACCGGGTACGTGACGCAGGCCGTCAGCATCTACACCGACCTCGCGGTCACGCAGAACGTGCTGTACTTCGGTGCGGTCCTCGGCGTGCCGAAAAGCCGCGCGGCGCAAGTGATCGACGAGGTGGGCCTGGCCGATGCCGCCGACCAGCTGGTGGCGACGATGTCCGGTGGCCAGCGCTCCCGGGTGTCGCTGGCGTGCGCGCTGGTGGGCGATCCGGACCTGCTCGTGCTCGACGAGCCGACCGTCGGCCTCGACCCCGTGCTGCGGGAGGAGCTGTGGACGGCGTTCCGGCGCCGCGCAGCCGGCGGCACCACCGTGCTGGTGTCCAGCCATGTGATGGACGAGGCCAACCGCTGCGACCGGTTGCTGCTGATCCGCGACGGCGGGCTGCTGGCAGATGACACGCCGGCAGCGGTCAAGCGTGCGGCCGGCACCGATGATATGGACGAGGCCTTCCTCAGGCTGATTCGCGGCGGCGAGGCTCACGGTGCCGGCGCCCCGGCCGGCCCGGCCGCGACGGGCCGTCATACCAGATCGCCCGGCGACCCGGCAGGAGTCGTAGCGGGCGAGCGCGAGATGCACGGCGACAGAACCTCTTTCGACGAGAAGGCACCGCGATGAGTGCGCGCATCGTCGGCGCCACAGTGCGCCGCATCCTCCGTCAGCTCGCCCATGACCCGCGCAGCATCGCCATGATGCTGGTGCTGCCGATCGTGCTCATGACGCTGCTCTACTACATGTTCGACGCCCGCCAGCCGCTGGTGTCGGGCGTGCTGCTCGTGATGCTGGGCCTCTTCCCGTTCGTGGTCATGTTCCTGATCACCAGCGTCGCCATGCTGCGCGAGCGTACGTCGGGAACGCTCGAGCGGCTGATGACGACCCCGGTCGGCAAGGCGGACCTGCTCCTGGGCTACGGCCTCGCCTTCGGTATCGCCGCCGCGGTGCAGGGGGCCGTCGCCGCGGCGTTCGCCTACTGGCTGCTCGGTGTCGACACCCAGGGCGCGGCTGGCCTGACCGTCCTGATCGCGGTCGGCGGCGGCGTCCTCGGTGTCAGCATGGGCCTGGTGGCGTCGGCGTTCGCCCGCACCGAGTTCCAGGCGGTGCAGATGTTCCCGGTCGTGGTCATCCCGCAGGCTCTGCTGTGCGGTCTGTTCGTGGCGCGTGACGACATGGCCACCTGGCTGCGGCTGCTCTCGGACGTGATGCCGCTGTCCTATGTGGTCGATGCGCTGCAGGAGATCGGCGCGCAGCCGGGTGTGACTGGCATCTGGTGGCGCGATGTCGGCATCATCGCC
>JBIQMQ010000014.1:0-25846 GCA_044463185.1 Nakamurella lactea
GTGAGGGTGGACAGCATCACGACGGGCAGCCGCGGAAAGCGCCGGTGCAGTTCGCGCATCGCGGTGAGGCCGTCCATCACCGGCATCTCGATATCGAGCGTCAGCAGGTCCGGCTGAAGTTCGGCGACACGCTCGATGGCCTGCGCACCGTCATGGGCGACGCCGACGACGCGGATGTCCGGCGCCGCATTGAGCACCCCGGTCACCAAGCGGCGCACGAGCGCGGAGTCGTCCGCCACCACCACCGAGATCATCGCGTCAGTTCCTCGCTCGTCGTGCTCGTCAGGGCTGCGGGTGCGGTTCGGTGCGGGTCCGCCGGATCGGTCACACAACGAACGACGTGACCTCGTTGCTCATATCGGCAGACATCCGCGCGAGTTCATCGATTGCCGCGCGGGTTTGGTGCACCGCCTGCGTGGTGGCGGCGGAGGCGGAGGCGACAGCGGTGATGGTGGAAGCGATCTCGCCGGTGCCGGAGGCGGCGTCGGCCACGCCGCGGGACATCTCGTTGGTGGTGGAGGTCTGCTCCTCCACGGCGGAGGCGATCGTCACCTGGAAGTCGTTGATCGACGCAATGACCTGCGCGATCTGCCCGATCGCGGCGACCGCCCCGGCCGTGTCCGCCTGGATCGCCTCGACCCGAGCCACGATGTCCTCGGTGGCCCGCGAGGTCTCCTGGGCCAATTCCTTGACCTCGTTCGCGACGACCGCGAAGCCTTTGCCCGCCTCCCCGGCCCGCGCCGCCTCGATGGTCGCGTTGAGCGCCAGCAGGTTCGTCTGCGCGGCGATCGACGTGATGGTCTGCACCACGTCGCCGATCTCCTGGGACGACACCCCCAATTTCGCCACGGTGTCGTTGGTCGCCTGCGCCGCGGTCATCGCGTTCGCGGCCACCTTGGTGGCTTCGTGGGCGCTCAGCGCGATCTCCCGGATCGACGCGTCCATCTGTTCCGCGCCGGAGGCAACGGTCTGCAGGTCGCGGGAGACGTGCTCGGACGCGGCCGACACCACTCCGGTCTGCGTCGACGTCTGCTCCGCCGCCGCGGAGATCTGAACGGCCGACGCGGAGAGCTCCTCCGCGGACGACGCGAGCGTCTGGGCGGACGAGACCACATGGGCGATCACGCCCCGCATGTTGGCCTGCGCCTGCGCCAACGCCGCCGCCATCTGGCCGACCTCGTCGGTCGTGTCCACGCAGGCGTCGACCGTCAGGTCGCGCGCGGCCATTGCTTCCAGCGCGCGGCGCACCCGCGACAGCGGCCGCCGGATCGCCTGCGCCACCAGCCAGCCCAGCACGAGCACGATCACAAGCCCGCCGCCCAGCACCGCCCACACGATGCGGGTGGCGGCACCGTTCCGCTGCACCGACTCCGCGGCCGACGAGGCGAAGAATTCGGTCGCCGATTCGTCGAGCGCCGTCATGGCGTCGTTCATGGCGTTCAGCACCGGCACGGCCTCCGCGTCGTACACCTTCTGATACGACGAGAAGTCGCCGGACCGGGCCATGGGCATCAGCCCGGTGTCTCGCACCTTCGTGAAGCCCTCCCACGCCTCCTTGAACGACTGCCACAGGTCGGGTGCCTGCGTTGCCATGATCGTCTCGAGTTCCGCGATGTTCCCCTCGACCTCGGCGTCGGTCGCGGCCATCGCGGCCTGGATGTTCTTCTGCGCGTCGATGGTCGGCGCGATCGCGAACTGGGCGACCAGCGACTGCGAGGTGAGCTCGCCCTGGTGGACGGCGCTCAGCGGCGTCACGAACGACGCCTGCGCCGAGGCCAGATCTTGGATGTCCTCGCCGGCGTCGGAGAGTTTGGAGACGGCCACGGCCACTGCAGCGACCGCGACGACCGCGAGCAGCGCGACGATCATCGCGATCTTGGTGCGCACGCTGCGGTTCGCGACGAGGCCGCGGAGTCGTGCGGCGCGCCGCCGTCCGCCACCGCTCGGCGTGGATGACGCAGCCCTCGTGCCCGAGCGCTGGGCGGGAATCCCGGGCGTCGGGCGGTCGGCCCCCGGCCGGTTCTCGAGGGACACGGCCGGTGCCGGTGCTGTTGCCGTCATGGTCAACTCTCCTTCGCGTCGAGTGGCGCGTGGTCCTTCCGTGTCCGTGTCCTTCGTCGTGCCGCCGGTTCGCGGGCGACGGTTATGCGGCTGTGCCGGTTATGCGGCGACCGCGGTGTCGACGTCCAGGCTCAGCAGGAGCTGCCCGTCGAGCTTGTAGGCGCCGGACACCAGGTCGCGGACGGGACCGACCAGTGTGTCGGGCGGCGGCTCGAATTGGTCCTCGCTGACGTCGACGACGCCGCCGATCCGATCCACCAACAGGGCTACCGATTCGCCGCCCACCAGGACGACGACGAGCATCGACTCCGGCGAGCGTTCGCCGGTCAGTGCGAGCCGTTCGTGCAGGTCCACGGTCGTCACGACCTGGCCGCGAAGGTTGATGAGCCCGGCGACGGTGGCCGGTGCGAGCGGCACCCGGGTGATGTCCTGGTGGCGGAGCACCTCGCGCACCCGCTCGACTTCGACGCCGTACAGGCCGGATCCGAGCCAGAAGGTGGCGTACTGCTTGCCCGCCCCTGCCACTGCGTTGTCAGGGCTCATCGCCCGTTCACCCCCACCAGGCCGGCCGCGGCGAGCTCCGCGGGTGCGTAGTCGTCGTCGGCGCCGGAGCGCGCGGACGGCAGCAGACCGGGTCGGCCGCCGTCCATGTCGGCGCGCATCGCGGAGAAGAAGGCGGGGTCGGCCGCCGCGATCGCCTGCTCCACGTCGAGCAGTCCCACGATCTGGCCGCGCACCACCACGGATCCGACGAAGCCGCGATCGTCGACCTCGCTGCGGTCCGAGGCGGCGTGCTCGACGATGTCGATGATCTCGTCCATCACGATCGCCACGCTGTGGCCGGCCTGCGAGTACACCGCCACCGGCAGTTCGGAGGGTTGGCGTTCCGAATACACCCCGAGGTGCCGGTCGAGCCGGATCAGCGGAATGATCTTGCCGCGGTACTGCACCACCTCGCGGCTGCCCACGCTCTCGACATCGTTCGCCGAGATCATCTCCAGCCGGGTGACCATCGACATGGGGATGGCGACTCGGCTGCCGTCGCCCACGCCGGCGATGAGCAGCCGCTCAGCCTCGGTCACCGCATCGGTGGCGCGTTGCGCGTTCGCTTCGGTGGCGCGCTCGGCCGCGTCCGCGCGCAGGGCGCGGCGCGCCAGGTTCTGCACGTCCAGGATCAGCGCCACGGTGCCGTCACCGAGGATCGTGGCGCCCGAGTACACGCCGATGGTCTTCAGGCGCGGGCTGAGCGCCTTGACCACGATCTCTTCCGTGTTGAGCACCCGGTCGACCAGCAGACCGAACCGGCGGTTGCCGGCCTGCAATACGACGATCACCTGGCTGGTCTCGCCGCTGGGGGTCTCGAAGGTATCGGTCCCGGCGAGGATGCCGCTGAGCGAGATCAGCGGCAGCAGCGCACCGCGGAGCCGATAAACCGGCGCTCCCGCGACGGTTTCGATCTGGGAGGCCGCCTGACTCGGGTCCAGCGCGACGAGTTCGAGCAGGCTGGCCTGCGCGACGGCGTACCGGTCGGATCCGGCTTCGACGGTGAGGGCGGGCACGATCGCCAGGGTCAGCGGCACGCGCATCCGGCACACGGTGCCCTTGCCGAGCACCGAGTCCAGTTCGATGGCGCCGCCGATCGCCTCCAGGTTGGTCTTGACCACGTCCATGCCCACGCCCCGCCCGGAGACGTTGGTGACGGCCGCCGCCGTGGAGAATCCGGGTTCGAAGACGAGTTGCAGCAGCTCGGTGTCGGACATGTCGTCGAGCTGCGCGACGGTCCTGGTGCCCCGTTCGATGGCCTTGGCCCGGACCTTCGCGGGGTCGATTCCGGCCCCGTCGTCGGCGACCTCGATCACGACCTGCCCGCTGTTGTGGTACGCGCGCAGACTCAGCGTGCCCTCGCGGGGCTTGCCCGCGGCTTCGCGGGCGGCCGGGTCTTCGATGCCGTGATCCACGGCGTTGCGAACCAGGTGTGTCAGCGGGTCCTTGATGGCCTCCAACAGTGCCCGGTCGAGTTCGGTGTCCTGGCCGGCCATGGTCAGGCGGACCAGCCGCCCGCATTGCGCGCCGAGGTCGCGCACCACCCGCGGCAGCTTCGACCAGAGGTGGTCGATGGGCTGCATCCGGGTCTTCATGATGCTTTCCTGGATGTCCGTCGTGATGACGTTCAATCGTTGGGTGGCCCGCGACAGGACGGGATCGGCGATCTCGCCGACGCCCCGGAGGAGCTGGTTGCGGGTGAGCACCAGTTCGCCGGCCAGTCGCATCAGGGCGTCGAGCAGGTCGACATCCACGCGCAGCGTGCTGTCGGCCGCGGAGCGGGTCCGCGAGGAGGTCGTCTTCGCCGGTTCGGCGGGTGCCGGAGCCGGTGGTGCGGCGGGCGCCGGAGCCGGTGGTGCGGCGGGCGTCGAAGCTGGTTGCGCGGCGGCCGGTTGTGGGGTGGCGGCCGGGGCGGGTGCCGGTGCAGGCGCCGCGGCGGGTGTCGGAGCGGCTGCGGCCGGCTCCGGGGTCGGCGCGTTGTCGGCGGCCTCCGCCGCATCCGCCGGAGCGTCGGCCGTATCTGGCCCGCTGGGTTCGCTCGCCGCCTTGCTGGCTGCGGCGTCAGCGATGCCGCTGGGCGCGGCCGCACTGGGCGCCGGCGCGGGCTTCGACCCGTCGGTCACCTGCGCGCGGATCTGCTCCATCACGGACTCGATCTGCACCTCGCCCTCGGTGCCCGTCGCCTCGATCGAGCCCAGTAGCGCCCGAACGGTGTCCACCATCGCCAGCAGGGCATCGGCCGTGGGTGTCGTCATGCGTTGGTGGCCGTCGCGCAGCCGCGCCAACAGCGATTCCCCCGTGTGCGTGAGCTTCTCCAGGCGGTTGAACGCGAGAAAGCCGCTGGTGCCCTTGATCGTGTGGATGGTGCGGAACGCGCTGGCGAGCCTCTCCCGCGAATCCGGTGTGGCCTCCAGGGCCAGAAGATCGCGATCGAGCTGGTCCAAGTTCTCCGAACTCTCGACGAGGAATTCCTGGACAATTTCGTCCATGTCGTCCATGAGGTCTCCATCCGTGTACGGCTGATGCCTCACCAATCGGCCACACTGTCCGATTGATGAGGGCCGCCGGAACATTCCGGAGACGACGAAGCCGGTGGCACAAGAGCCACCGGCTTCGTCGCACTCATGGGGAGCCGTGTCGGCTCCGGAGCTCAGCCCCCCGCGGTTGTCGGCGGCGCGGCGAGTTCCAGGTACTGCTGAACGGCGTCGTACAACCGCTCGGTCGCCGCACCGATCTGCCCGAGATCCCCCGAGCTCTTCGCGTCGGCCAGCGCCTGCTGCGCCCGCTCCATGTCCGTCAATGCCTGGGCGGCGTCCGTCGGCAGCGCCGCGGAGCTCGTCGGCGGCGTACTGTCCGGCGGCACGGATGTCACCTGCCCGCCTTCCGTGGACGTGACGGTGCCCGGAGACGGCAGCGGCGCGGTCGAGTCCCCGGTATCCACATCGCCGAGATCCGCCGGGGTCGCGTTCTCCAACGCGGCCTTGAGCGTCAGCCCCATCCCGACCTGGCCGTTGTACCACACCAGCACCTGGCCGAGCTGCGGATACGAGCTGGCGGACACGCCCTGCAGGTACAGCGGCTCGACGTACAGCAGGCCCTTGTCCGTCGGCAGGGTCAGCAGGTTGCCGGTGAGGATCCGGGACCGGCCCGGTGTGTTACGCGTCGTCACGTAATTACTGATATCGGTGTTCGAGTTGAACAGCTGCTGGATCAGCACCGGGCCCGGAGTCTGGGTCTCGGGCGGCAATTGCTGCACCGTGATCTTGCCGTAGTGCTCCGGATCGCTGCCCGCCGTGATGTACGCGGAGATGTACTCGCGCTGGAACCACGTCATGGCGCTGGTGAGCACGAACTGCGGCTGCTGCTGCCCCGGCAGCGCGATCTCCAGGTAGTACGGGGGCTGCGCCGCCGTGACCTCCGACTCGGTGGGGTCGTTCGGCACCTTCCAGAAGTTCGAACCCTGGAAGAACTCGGTCGGGCTGTTCACGTAGTACTTGCCGATCAGTCCGCGCTGCACCTCGAAGAGATCCTCCGGATACCGGAAGTGCGCCCGGAGGCTATCCGAGATGTCGCTTTCCGGGGAGATCAGGCCGGGGAAGATCGCCTCCCATGCGTTGAGCACCGGGTCGTCGTCCTGCACCTGGTACAGCGTGACGGTGCCGTTGTAGGCGTCGACGACGGCCTTGACCGAGTTCCGGATGTACGAGATCTGGTTGTTCGCCTGCGTGGTCGCCCCGGGCGCGGCCTGCAGCGAGTTCGCGGTGGCATCGGACAGGGTCACCGTCTCGGCGTAGGGGTAGTTCTGCGCCGTGGTGTAGGCGTCCACGATCCACACGATCCGCCCGTCGACGACGGCGGGGTACGGCCGGGTGTCCACGGTGAGGAACGGCGCGGCCTTCTTCACCCGGTCGCGCGGGTCGCGGTTGTACAGGATCTTCGACTCGGAGTTGATCTCGGACGAGAACAGGAAGTTGGCCTCGCTGTAGTGCGTCGCGAAGATCAGGCGGTCGAAGAAGCCCCCGACCGGCACGCCGCCGGTGCCCTGGTAGGTGTACTGCGTGGTGTCCGTGTCGTACTCGCGGGGGGAGGTGCCCTCCGGTGCGCCCACGATGGCGTAGTCGGGAGCCAGCGCCCCGTAGTAGATGCGCGGCTCGTCGACCGGGATGCCGCCCTTGGGGTTGGCCACGTCCGACACCTCGAACACCGGATAGCCGTCGGACAACGTGTTGGCCTGCGCCGCCACGAATCCGTCGCCGTGCGTGTACACGAGATGCTGGTTGATCCAGCCCGACTGGCTGTCCTCGAAGTTGTTCACGTCGATTTCGCGCGCCGCCACGATGTAGTCGCGGGTGGTGCCGTCCTCGCTCTTGTAGCGGTCGACGGATAGCTGCTTCGCGAAGCCGTAGAAGTTCCGGAGCTGCTCGCGCTGGGTGAACGTGTCGGACAGCAGGTTCGGGTCGAGCAGCCGCGCGTTCTTGACGGTGCCCGGTTCGGCGTCGGCCAGCTCCGAGGGCCGGACGCCCTCGCGGTCCCTGTCGTAGCTGACGTATTCGACGTGATCGGATCCGATCGCGTAGGCCTCGCGGGTGGCGGCGATGTTCCGCTCGATGTAGGGCGCCTCACGGCTGATCGCGCTCGGCTCGACGACGACCTTCTGCAGGATCAGCGGCCACACGCCGCCGACCACCGCGCTCGAGACGACCAGCAACGCGAGGGCGATGACCGGCAGCTTGATCGACTTGAGTGCGCCGCCGACGATGAACCCGATGGCGCAGATCGCCGCGATGCTCATCAGGATGATCTTCGCGACCAGCACGGCGTGCACGTCGGTGTACGACGCGCCGGTGAAGATGCCGCTGCGCTCCGAGAAGAGCAGTTCGTACCGGTCGAACCAGTACTGCACGGCCTTGATCAGGACGAACACTCCGACGAGCAGCGAGAGCTGCAGTGCGGCCTGCGCCGTCACCTTGCGGTGTTTGCCGGCCGACAGCCGGATGCCGCCGAACACGTACTGGGTCACCAGCACGCCCAGGAAGGCCAGCACGGTCGCGGCGAACAGCCAGGACAGCACGACCTCGATCATCGGCAACCGGAACATGTAGAAGCCCACGTCGTGCCCGAACTCGGGGTCCGTGCTGCCGAAGTTGCCGCCGTGCATCCAGAGCTGCACGGTCTGCCAGGCGTTCTGCGCGGATAGTCCGCAGATCAGCCCGACCAGCACCGACACCCCGATGCCGAACAGCTTGGGGCGGGCGCTGACGATGACCCGATAGGGGGCGAGCGGATCGATCTCGCCGGTCGGCAGGAACACCGGCCGGCTGCGGTAGGCCACCAGGAGCGCCAGCAGCACGACGAGCGCCGCCCCGACCCCGGCGATGAAGAACAGCGCGACCCTGGTCCACAGCTGGGTGCTGAACACCTGGGTGGCGCCGATCTCGCGGTACCAGGCGTAGTCGACGTACACCCCGACGAATTGGAACCACAGCACGGCCGCGACGATGAGTGCGACGACGACGCCCAGCACACGCTTCGCGCGCGACGAGAGCACCGGCATCCCCTGTGGAGGTGGCGTGACCACGGACTTTCTCCTTTGACGTGCGGCCTAGAGGCGGTC
This sequence comes from Nakamurella lactea, assembly GCA_044463185.1. Taxonomy (GTDB): domain Bacteria; phylum Actinomycetota; class Actinomycetes; order Mycobacteriales; family Nakamurellaceae; genus Nakamurella; species Nakamurella lactea_A. The sequence continues at coordinate 8,219 of JBIQMQ010000014.1, forward strand.
GGCGTCGGTCCGCGCACCAGGCGATGCTGCATCTCTCGAAGAGAAATCACCGACACTACGCGGCACGCGCCGGCGCGCCCGGGCATCCGGGCGCACCGGCGGCGCGATGCGTATGGGCTCAACTGTAGCGACAACGCTTCGCGGCGGGCGCACACCCTTACGCGCCACCGGCGGCGCCGCGTGCAAGGATCGTCAATCGTGACCTACTCCGCGCATCCCGGCGGTCCCGACGAGCAGGCGCTGCGCCGTGCACTGCGCCATGCCGTGACCGAGGTGGAACGCTTCGCCGACGACGGCGGGTGGGACGGACCGCGTCAACTGTTCGCGCTGGTACCGACGGCGGAACTCCTCGCCCACGAGCCGGGATTGGTCGGTCAGATCGGCCCGGATCTTCAGGCCGAGCCCGAGGCGACCGCGCCCGGCGACGACACGCCCGCCTACACACCCGTGGAGCAGGGCGAGATACCAGGTGACTCCCTCGCCGACGCGCTGGCGAAGATCGCCTGGCCGGACGAGATCGACGGCTGCGTGCTAGTGGTCGAGATCATGGTCCGGAACGGTGACCAGCTCGCCGAGGGGCGCCTCGCCGTCGGTGTGATGCACGGCGTGGCGGGCGGGGATTGCGCGCTGCGCTGGCGGCACGCGCCGGACGGCCCGGTCACCTTCAGTCCCGACCTGGCGCCGGATCTCGTCGCCGCACTGCACGCCACGTTCGAACCGTGACGGAAACCCGCCGCGGCGTCAGCAGCCCGGCGGAGTACCGCCCTGGGCGATGGTGGCGACGGCGGACAGCGCATCGTCCAAGGTGTGCACCTTCACCAGGGTGAGCCCCTCCGGCACGCCGGTGAGCGCCTCGGCGCAGTTGTCGGCCGGCACCAGCATGTACTGCGCCCCGGCGGCACGGGCAGCTGCTTCCTTGAACGTGACGCCACCGATGGCGCCGACCGTCCCGCCGAGCTCCATGGTTCCGGTCCCGGCGATGAACGCTCCGCCGGTCAGGTCGCCGGGCGTGAGCCGGTCGATGATGCCGAGGGTGAACATCAGGCCCGCGGACGGTCCGCCGATGTCCTCCAGCGAGATATCGATGGAGAACGGTGCCTGCGGCCGTTCGACGACGCCGACGCCGAGGAATCCCTGTGGGCCCTCGTCGCTGTTCGCGCCGAGCACGATCTTTTCCGTCTCGCTCGACCCGTCGCGCAGCACGGTCACGGCGACGGTGTCACCGGGCCGGGTCGAAGCCATGATCGCCTTCAGCGACGGGTAGTCGGTGACCGGCTTCCCGTCGATGGCGGTGATCTGGTCGTCCGGCCGCAACAGATCCCAGCTCGGCGATCCCTTCTCGATGCTGCCCACGTACACGATGTTCGGGTAGCCCAGGTGCCGTAGCGCCTCGATCTCCGCCACCGACTGGGAGTCTTGGAACATTTTCACGTTCGCCTCGGTGACCTCTTCTTTGGTCTTGTCCGGGGGGTAGTACTCGTCGCGAGGCGCGAACTGGTAGCCGCCCGAAGCCCACATGGCGGCCGCCTCGATGAGCGGGACGCGGTCGACGACGCGGATGGTCAGCATGTTCAGGTGCCCCGACGGTTGCTCGGCGGCGGCCGCCGGAATGTCGTCGCCGCTGAAGGTGATGACCTCCCGGCCCTGGCCGGTGGCGATGGTGTTGTACGTGGAGCCGGGGCCGAGCGCCACGAACGGCACCGGCACGGTCGTCGCGACGAGCAGCAGCACGGCCGTGAGCAGCCCGCCCAGACTCAGCGTCCGGGCGCGCGGGGTCCGGAGCCCGTACCAGCGCGCTCCGGGCTTCTGCTCCGGCGCCCCCGGCGCCGCGGCGGCTGCGGGATTCTCCGACACGACAGCAGAGCCTACGTGTCCGAGCCGCGACAGTGCAGCAGCGGCCCGACGTCACACCGGCGGGAATGTCAGTACCGTGAACACCATGAGCAACCTGCCGTTCGGATTCTCAATACCGGGAGACGACGATTCCGGCGACGGCCCACGATCCGGCGGACCGGGCGGGCCCGGCCCGGGCGGATTCGACCTGGGCCAGCTCGGACAGGTCCTCTCGCAGCTCGGTCAGATGATGTCGCAGGCGTCGGCGGCGGGCGCCGATTCCTCCGTGGGCGCGGTGAACTACGAGCTGGCGCGCCAAATGGCGACCGCGCAGGTGCCGGCCGCGCACCCGGTGTCGTCGGTGGACTTGGCCGCGGTCAAGGACGCCATGGCGCTCGTCGAGGTGTGGCTGGACGGCGTCACCACACTGCCCATCGGCGCCACCTCGGTCACCGCGTGGACGCCACGCGAATGGATCGACCGCACCATGCCGGCCTGGGAGACGCTGTGCACGCCCATCGCGCAGCGGGTGTCCCAGGCCTGGATCGAAGGACTCCCGTCGGAAGCGCGCGCCCAGGCCGGCCCGCTGCTGGCCATGATGGGATCGATGGGCGCCATGGCCTTCGGCAGCCAGCTCGGGCAGGGTCTGTCGCAGCTCGCCACGGAGGTGCTGACCAGCACCGATATCGGCCTCCCGCTCGGGCCCGCCGGAACGGCGGCGCTCCTGCCCAAGTCCATCGCCGAGCTGGGCGCCAGCCTGGAGCTGGGCGAGGACGAGGTGCGGCTATACATCGCGGCCCGCGAGGCGGCACACCATCGACTGTTCGTGCACACCCCCTGGCTCCGGGATCGGATCATCGAGCTGATCACCGCCTACGCCGGCGCCATCACCGTGGACTTCTCGGCGATGGAAGAGCTGGCCTCGACCATTGACCCGAGCAACCCGGCGTCGATCGAGGCCGCGCTGTCCCAGGGCATGTTCGAGCCATCCGTCAATCCCGACCAGCAGCGGGCGCTGGGCGACCTGGAGACGCTGTTGGCGCTGATCGAAGGCTGGGTCGACGCGGTCGTCGAACGCGCGGTGGGCGGTCGGCTGCCGAACTCGGCGGCGCTGCACGAGATGATGCGCCGGCGCCGTGCCACCGGCGGCCCAGCCGAGCAGACCTTCGCCACCCTGATCGGGCTGGAACTGCGACCCCGCCGGCTGCGGAGCGCCGCACGGCTGTGGCGCGGCCTGGAGGAGTCACGCGGTGTCGACGGTAGGGACGCCCTGTGGGCCCACCGTGATCTGCTGCCCACCAGCGCCGATCTGGACGACCCGGACGGGTTCTTGAAGCGGGACCGCGACTTCTCCGCCTTGGTGGAGGGATCCGGCGACTGGGACCTGTCCGAGATCGAACCGGAGGCCGCCCCGGGCGCCGCCGATGCCGACGAGCAGTCCGGCCCGTCCGGGCGCGATGACGAACCGTCCGGCCGCGACGACGACGGCGGTCCCGAGGGGAATCGCGCGGAACAGTGACGCGCCGGGGCCCGCGGCGAGGCGATTGAGCGGACGTTTACGCCTACGGCGACGGCGTCCACCGGAACGCCCCCGGTCCAGCCGGGGTCACACCGAACTCGAGCGCCTCCACAGGTTGATGCCCGACTCGACGGCAAACCGTTCGATCGCCGCGAGTTCGTCCGCGGTGAACTCCAGCTTCGCCACTGCTCCGACGTTGGCCTCGAGCTGGGCCACCGAGGAGGCGCCGGTGACGACCGAGGTCATCCGGTCGTCGCGCAGCGCCCACGCCAGCGCCATCTGCGCCAGGCTCTGACCTCGACCGCTGGCGATCTCGTTCAGCTGCCGGATCGAGTCGAGGGCCTGCTCGGTGAGCAGAGCGGGGTTGAGCGAGCTGCGCTTCGACGCCCGGGATCCCTCCGGAATGCCGTGCAGATACCGGTCGGTCAGCAGGCCCTGAGCCAACGGCGAGAACGCGATGCAGCCCACGCCGAGCTCGCCCAGCGTGTCGAGCAGCCCGTCCTCGATCCATCGATTGAACATCGAATACGAGGGCTGGTGGATCAGCAGCGGCGTGCCCATGTCCGCCAGGATCGCGGCGGCCTGCGCGGTGCGCTCCGGCGAGTATGACGAAATCCCGGCATACAGCGCCTTTCCGGACTGCACGGCCGTGTGCAGCGCGCCCATGGTCTCTTCCAGCGGCGTGTCGGGATCCGCGCGGTGCGAATAGAAGATGTCGACGTAGTCCAGACCCATCCTGCTGAGGGATTGGTCCAGCGACGCCAACATGTACTTGCGCGATCCCCATTCCCCGTACGGACCGGGCCACATGTCGTAGCCGGCCTTGGTGGAGATCACGAGCTCGTCCCGGTAGGGCCGGAAATCGTCTCGCAGGTGGCGGCCGAAGTTGGTCTCCGCGGCGCCGTAGGGCGGGCCGTAGTTGTTGGCCAGGTCGAAGTGGGTCACACCGAGATCGAAAGCGCGGCGCAGGATGTCGCGCTGCCGGTCGAACGGGACATCGTCACCGAAGTTGTGCCACAGCCCCAGGCTGACGGCGGGCAGTTTCAGCCCGCTCCGGCCGACTCTGCGGTAGGGATGGCCCTCGTAACGGGAAGCGTCTGCGCGATAGCTCATGCTCGCTAGTCTTCCACTGTCGACCGACAGCGAAGGACACGAGCTGCGCCCCGCAGCAGGCCGCCGGCAGGAGTGCACGCCGCACACACGCATCGGGGTGACGCGCCGATTGACGCACGTCGCGCCCCGCAGGCGAGTACGGTTACTTCCGACTCCGGGTCTCGCGCCCGGCTACCAACATCCTGCCGCCGCGGCAGGCTCGTCCGGAAAGGGGTACCCATGGCTGAGACCTACAACGGCTACTGCGTGAAGTGCAAGGAGAAGCGAGACTTCGACGGGGAAGTGCACGAGACGAACGGCCGCCGCATGGCGAAGGGCACGTGCCCCGTGTGCGGCACCAAGATGAACCGCATCCTCGGCAAGGCCTGATACGCCGTCGCCCGCCAGCGCGGGCGCGGCAACAGCGGCCGGCGAACTCCCTGCAGCGGAGTTCGCCGGCCTTCTGCTTTCTCCGGCCCGCCGCACGGCGCGCGATGCGCCGCGATCTGCGCATTGTGGACAACCGCCGCGATCGACGGGGACGTCTGGCACGCTGGGGCCCGCCGCGACGCAACCTCGCCGCGGTCGACGTGGCGCCGCAGGCGGCCCCGAGCGGGCCCACCGTGAACGGCGTCATACCAGTCGCAGTGACGGCGGGAAGGGCATCGTATGGCGACCGCGCTGGATTTCTCCGCCCGCTACCGGCTGTCGCCGGATCTTGCCGTCGTGCGGCGTAACGGCACCACGATCCAGATCGGCACCGAAGCGCCGCGCCGGGTGATCCTGGCGCACGTTCCGCCGCAGACCCACGACGTGCTGACCCACCTGGGCGACGCCGACAGCCTGAACGACGCGATCGAGCGGCTCGGCGGCGATACGCGACACTGGCGGCAGCTCTTCGATCGACTCTCCGCCGACAAACTCCTCGAACCCGCCGTCGCCGCCGGGCCGTTCCAGCCGCACCTGGCTGGCGAATGGATGACGCTGATCCACCGACTCGGACGCCCGCGTGCCGACCGCGTGCTGCAGGCGCGCGCCGACGCGACCGTGGTGATCGAAGGCGCGGGTCTGGTCTCCGATATCGTCGGCGCCGTGCTGGATTCGGCGGGCATCGGCGCCGTCTACCAGTGGCCGGGGCCGGGCGCCGCCGGCGGGGCCACCGACCCCCGCGAGCACGCCGGCGCGGACGGCCGCGTCGCCCGCCGGGTGCGCTACCACCGGCCGGCGTCGCAGATCCGTCCCACGGTCGTCGTGCTGGCCGGGTCGCTCGCGCCGGCCGCGGGGCGTACCGCGGCGCTCGTGTCGGCCGTGGTTCCGCACCTGCCCGTGCACGTGACGAGCGCGCGGCTGGTCGTCGGCCCGCTGGTGCTGCCGGGCCGCTCGGCCTGCACCAACTGCATCGACCGGCACCGCCGCGACGCGGATCCGGAGTGGTCCGCGATCGATGCCGCGGCGCCGCTCCGGCCGTCGGCGCTGCTGGCGCACGCCGCCGCCACGCTGGCGGCGACCCAGGTCCTGGACTTCGTGGACACCGTGCGCCGTCCCGACGCGATCGGCGCCACCATCGAGCAGGCCGCCGGATCCAGCTTCCCGCAGCGGCGCGTGTGGTCCGTGCACGACGAGTGCCGATGCCGCCAGATGGCGGGGATCCGTCCGCCCGCCGCACTTCCTGCCGGCGCGCCCACAGCCAGTTCGGCATCGTTCGGTCCACGGGCGGCCGGGCCGCTGAACGCGCGGGCGGCGCGCGACGCACCTGGTGACGCGGTCCGAGTCTGAAATACTGGGCGGCGTGTCGGACATCCCGGAGAGGCCGTTCTCCCGCACCGCCCGCCTCGCCGGACTGCCCCTGGCCGCCGCCGGCCGATTCACCCTGGGCTTGGGTCAGCGCATGGCCGGCCGGGACGCGGGCGAGGTGACGGCCGATCTGCAGCGGCGCACGGCCGAACAGCTCTTCGAGGTGCTCGGCACACTCAAGGGCGGCGCGATGAAGTTCGGCCAGGCCCTAAGCGTGTTCGAGGCCGCGGTGCCGGAGGAGTACGCCGCCCCGTACCGCGAGGCGTTGACGAAGTTGCAGAATTCGGCGCCGCCGATGCCCATCGCCACGGCGCATCGGATGCTCGCGACACAGTTGGGCACCGGGTGGCGGGACAGGTTCGCCGAGTTCGACGACGAGGCCGCGGCCGCCGCCAGCATCGGCCAGGTGCACCGCGCCGTCTGGGGCGACGGCCGACCGGTCGCAGTGAAGATCCAATACCCCGGCGCCGCGGGCGCGCTGAAGGCCGACCTCGACCAGCTGGCACGGATCGCCCCGCTGCTGGGGCCGCTGATCCCCGGGCTGCAGATCCGCCCGCTCATCGCGGAGCTGCGCGACCGGGTGCTGGAGGAACTCGACTACGTCCGCGAGGCGGATCACCAGCGCGCGTTCGCGCGGGAGTTCGCGAACGACCCGTTGATCCGGATTCCGCGGGTGGTGGCCAGTTCACCGAAGGTGCTGGTGTCCGAATGGGTCGACGGCACTGGGCTTGCCTCGATCATCCACCACGGCAGTCAGGAACAACGCGACCGGGCGGCCGCCCTGCTCACCGAACTGCACTTCTCCGCTCCGCAGCGGGTCGGGCGGTTGCATGCCGATCCGCACCCGGGCAACTACATGCTCACAGACGACGGGCGCATGGGCGTCATCGACTTCGGCTCGGTCGCCTCGCTGCCGGGCGGCACGCCGCCGATCATCGGCCGGGTGTCCCGGCTCGCGCTCAGCGGCGACGCGCCGGCCGTGGTGGACGAGCTGCGCGAGGCGGGCTTCGTCACCGGCACGTTCGAGCCGGAGCCGAGGACGCTCTTGAACTACGTGGCGCCGTTCACCGAGCCGCTGCGCACCGAGAGGTTCCACTTCAACCGGGCGTGGATGCAGGGCCAAGCCGCCAAGATGGCCGATTGGTCCACCGCCGAGTCGAAACTGGCCCGGCATCTGAACCTGCCGCCGGAATATCTGATGATCCACCGGGTGACGTTCGGTTCGCTCGGGGTGCTGTGCCAGCTCGATGCGACGGCGCCGTTCCGCTCGATCGTGCAGCGCTGGCTGCCCGGATTCGACGACGCCCACTGACCCCGGATCCGGCGGTGCCGGTTCGGCACGCCGGCTGCACACCGTATTTCAGCGCAGGACGCGCGGCCAGCCCGGGGCTTTCGGCGCGGGGCGCGCGGCTCAGTTGCGCGCGACGATGGCCAGCACGTCCGAGCCGAAGCGATCGAGCTTGCTGCGGCCGATCCCGGGGATCGCCAGCAGGGCGGCATCGTCGGCCGGCCGCCGATCGGCGATCGCCAGCAACGTGGCATCGGAGAACACCACGAAGGCGGGGACCGACGCCTCCGCGGCCCGGGCCTTGCGCCACGCCTTCAGTTCCTCGACCAGCGCAGGGTCGGCGTTCGACGGGCAGTTGCCGCAGCGCGCGGCCTTGATCTCCGCCGGGGTGCCCAGCGGTCCGCCGCACACCCGGCAGCGTCCGGCGCGACGCCGGCTCCGGCTGGGCCGCTCGGGCTCCGGTGCGACGCCGCTCAGAAACCGGCTGCGGCGCCGGCTCTGCCGCCCGCCGGAGTTGCGGGCGAGCGCCCAGGACATGGCCAGGTGCCGCCGTGCCCGGGTGATGCCCACATACAGCAGCCGCCGCTCCTCCTCGATCGCTTCGGGCGTGTCCGCGTGCTGGATGGGCAACGTGCCGTCGGTCAGCCCCACCAGGAATACCGCGTCCCATTCCAGTCCCTTGGCCGCGTGCAGTGAGGCGAGGGTGACGCCGCCGACGGCGGGGGCATGCTGGGCGTCGGCGCGCGCCGCGAGTTCCGCGGCGAATTCCGTCATGCCCGCACGAGGGTCGGCGGCTGTCACCTCTTCGGCGACCGACACCAGCGCCGCCAGCGCGTCCCACCGGTCCCGCAGCGCCCCGGGCGCCGGCGGCACGGCGGTGAGGCCCAACGGCTCCAACGCGGCGCGCACCGCGGGCACCAGGGCTCCGTCCGACACCGGCATCTCCCCCGGCACCGGCATCTCCCCCGGCACGGGAGTCTCCCCCGGCGCCGCGCCGTCCGCCGCGGAGCCTCCCGCCCCCGGTCTTCCCGCCTCGGCGCCGTCCGCCGCGCCATGAACGCCGGCGCCGGACGCCGCACCGGTACCGGCCAGTCGCGCGAGCGTGCTCATCGCCCTGCGCACCTCGGGGCGGGCGAAGAAGCGCTCCCCGCCGCGCACCGTGTACGGCACACCGGCCCCAGCCAACGCCTGCTCGTAGACCTCCGACTGCGCATTGATGCGATAGAGCACCGCGATGGAGGTCGCCGACATGCCGTCGTCGATCAGCCGGCGGATGCGAGCGGCCACCGCCGTAGCCTCGGCCGGTTCGTCGGGATACTCGTCGAACGTCGCCTCGGGGCCGTCGGCGAGCACCGCCTTCAGGGTGAGCCGCAGTGCCGCATTCGCGCCGGACGCGCCCGCGATGACGCGGTTGGCCAGGGTCACCACCTGGGGAGTGGACCGGTAGTCGCGCTGCAGCCGGACGACGGTGGCCCGCTCGTAGCGGCTGCCGAAATCCAGCAGGTATCTCGGCGAGGCGCCGGCGAAGGAATAGATGGTCTGGTTGGCGTCGCCGACGACGGTGAGGTCGTCCCGGCCACCCAGCCACGCCTCCAGCGTGCGGTGCTGCAGCGGCGTCACATCCTGGAACTCGTCCACCACGAACGAGCGGTACCGGGCGCGAAAGGTGCGGGCGGCGTCGTCGTCGTTCTCCAGGATGGCGCAGATGTGCAGCAGCAGATCGTCGAAGTCGAGCTGCCGGGCTTCGATCTTGGCCTGTTCGTAGCCCTGGTAGACGCGCTGCACCACCGCGGCGTCCACCGGCGTGTCCCGGCGCAACGCCGCCACCCGAGCCGCGTAGTCGTCCGGGGACACCAGACTCGCCTTGGCCCATTCGATCTCGCTGGCCAGATCGCGCAACGTCGGCGTGTCGGTGCCCGCGCCGGCCCTCTTGGGCACGGCCGCCACCAGCCGCATCTTGTGCTCGAGCACCGGCCACATCTCGCCGCCGACCGAGCGCGGCCAGAAGTAGCTGAGCTGCTTCAGTGCCGCGGAGTGGAACGTCCGGGCCTGGACGCCCCGGGCGCCCAGCGCGCGCAGCCGGGTGCGCATCTCGCCGGCGGCGCGGGTGGTGAATGTGACGGCGAGGATCTCGTCGGCCGTATGCGCGCCAGTGGCGATCAGGTGCGCGATGCGGTGCGTCACGGTCCGCGTCTTGCCGGTACCGGCGCCGGCCAACACGCAGACCGGACCAGGCGGGGCCGCGACGGCCTCCCGTTGCGCATCGTCCAGAAGCGAGAAATCCACGGTGCTACCACTCATCTTTCGTTCGTCACCGACATGGCATCACACCCGTCCGACAGCCGCCGGGAATGACGCCGCATCCACCCGGTCCAGCGCCGGACGGCGTGGCGCTTCGGGGCTCACGCCCGCACGAACGCCTCCACCATGCGGCGCGCAATGGACACCGGCCCGGGCAGCGTGATCCCGGACGGCGTGGCGCGCCCCTCGTCGGCATCCCGCAAGAGCGCCCGCAGCTCGTCGCGGGAGAACCAGCGCGCTTCGTCGATCTCACCGGCCCGGGGCGTGAGCGGGGCGCCGCGCGGCGCCCGAGCCGCGAACGCAACCATCAGCGACCGCGGGAACGGCCACGGCTGGCTGCCGAGATACACGACGTCCTCGACGGTGACCCCGATCTCCTCGTCCATCTCCCGCGCCACGGTACCTTCCAGCGATTCGCCGGCCTCGGCAAATCCGGCCAGTACCGAGAACCGGCCCGGGGCCCAGGTGGGCTGGCGCGCCAGCACCACCCGGTCCGCGGCGTCGTGCACCAGCACGATCACCGCGGGGTCCAGCCGGGGGAACTCCTGATGCCCGCCCGGGCAGGTCCTGCTGTGGCCGCTGAGGTCGGGCTGCGTGGGGCTGCCGCACCGGCCGCAGAACAGCGCCGACTGGTGCCAGCCGAGCAGCGCGACCGCCGTCGTCGCCAAGGTCGCCTCGTCGTCGGGCAGCAGCGCGCCGATGACGCGGACCGTGGCGGCGCCGTCCGGGGCGTCCGTCTCGGCGTCGGGTCGCATCATCGCCCAGTAGTCCAGGCCCGCCACGGAGCCGAGCAGCACGGCGCCCGGTGGCGGTTCGGGGCCGAGCACGGCGGCCGGCTCGGTGACAAGGTGCAGCCCGTCGACCCCGGAGCTGGTCGCCAGACCCCCGTGCGGTCCCACGAACAGCATCCGTGCCGTCGGCCACGCCGCGGCCAGCCGTTCCGGTTCGCGCAGGTCCTCGCGACGGTCCAAGGCCGCCGTCCACAGTGCCGGCAGCCCGATCGACAGTTTCTCCATCACCGGCGCCGCAGCGGCGTGCTCACCCCGCCACCTCGATGCCGTCGAGTCGCGCCAGTGCCGGGCCGCTCGCCTCCAGGTCGCCGACGATGACGCCGGTGACGGCGGACGGCGCGAACAGGCGCGCAGCGGCGTCGGCGATCTGATCCTGGGTGGCCGTGCGTAGGTTCTTCTGGTGCTCGGCCAGCCACGACTGGTCCAGACCGGCGCCGGACAGCGTCGCCAACATGGAGGCGTACCCGGATTGGGTGGCCAGCGACGCGGCGAGCGAGCCGATGGCGTAATTGCGAGCGGCCTCGATCTCGGCGTCGGCGGGCGGCATCAGCGCCACCCTGCCGAGCTCGTACCGGGTTTCCACCAACGCGGCCGCGGCCACGTCGGTGGCGGTGTCGTAGCTGATCGTCATGGCGCTGCGTCCCGGCCAGAATTCCAACGCGGAGTGCGCGTGGTAGGTGAAACCCTTGTCCTCGCGGAGGTTCTCGACCAGGCGCGACGAGAAGTAGCCGCCGAACACGACATTGGCGAGCTGCGCGGCCGCATAGCCCGGATCCGTGCGCTGCACCCCTTCGGAGGTCAGCCGCGTCTGCGACTGCACCGCGCCCGGCCGGTGGTGCGCGATGAGCACGCCGCCCTCGACCGCCGGCGGTGTGCCCAGTGCCTGCGCGTCGCGCGGTCCCGCCCACGCGGACAGCGCCTCGGCGGCCTGGGCGGCGGCGGCCTTCGGTGACAGGTCGCCGACCAGGATCAGCGTCGAGCCCGCCGGCAGCACCGCGCGCCGGTGTAGGCCGCGCACCGCGGCCGGTGTCACGGCGGAGACGAGTTCCGCGTCGGGCACCTCGAACGCGGCGGGGTGATCGCCGAATCGCCGCCGCTGCAGGTGCAGCCGGGCGATCGTGGAGGGCTGGGCGGCGTTGATCATCAACTGCTCGGCGAGGATGTCGCGTTGCCGGCTGACGTCCGCGGATCGGTACGCCGCGGCGGTGACGGTGTCGGCCACGATGTCGAGCATCACGGCCAACCCGGGCGCCAGCACCGAGCCGGAGATCATCAGCCGTTGCGGGCCGACCTGGGTCGACAGGTGGCCGCCGACCAGGGCCATCTCGGTGTCCACCTGTTCCCGGCTGCGGGTGGCGGTGCCGAGCAGCATCGTTTCCGCGAGCAGCTCGGCGCGGGCGGCGTGTACCTGGTCGCGGCCGCCGAACGGGATGCGTAGCCGGATCTCGACCATCGGCGTCGTGGCCTGCCGCACCGCGGTGATCCGCAGCCCGCCGTCGGTGACCGCCTGCGCGCTCGACGGGGTGCGACGGGCCCGGGTCGGCCGTAGCTCCGGCAGCGGTCGTGGGCCGGCCGCCGATCGGGCGATCTGCTCCGCCGACCGGCGCCGCGCTGCCGTGGGTGCGGTTCGACGTGCCATCACTGCTGTCCTCCCGGGACGACTCGTAGGACTCCGCACCGGTCGGGGTCGAGCGCGGCGGCCGCCGCAGCGACCTCCTCGGCGCGGATGTCGCCCACCAGTGTCGGAAGTTCCCCGACAAGTTCGGCGCGGCCGTGCAACAGCTCGAACAGGCCGAGGTTCCTGGTCCGTGCGATCATCGAGTCGCATTCCGACAGCAGGCTCGCGGTGAACCTGGCCCGCGCCTGTTGCAGCTGCGTGGCATCAAGGCCGCCGGCAGCGAGGTCGCCGATGATCTCGTTGGCGGCGTCGATCACGGAATCGGCGGGGGTTTCGGCGGCGTGCAGCGCGCCGAGCACGAAGACGTCGGGGTCGCGGCCGTCCAGCGGACCCATCAGGCCCGGGCCGGCCCACACCGAGGTGGCCAGCGCCCGCCGGTGCACCAGCTCGGCCTGCAACGGGGCCGCCTCGCCGTCGGCCAGCACCGCGCCGAGCAGCAGATGCGCGAGGTAGCCGCGCAGGTCGGCGACCGGATCCGGCAGCCGCCAGCCCACGGCCAGTGCCGGTGCGGGCGCCTGCGCGTCGACGTGTTCCGCCTCGCGGCGCGACGTGGGGGCCGGCTCGGAGAAGTCCGGCCGCTCGGGGGCGGCGCGGTACGGGATGTCGTCGAAATGACGGTGCACGAGGTCGATCGCCTCGTCGACGTCGATGTCGCCGCACACGGTGAGTACGGCGTTCGCCGGGCAGTAGTAGCGCTCGAAGAAGTCGGCGCAGTCGTCCACCGTCGCGGCGGTGAGGTCGGCGAAGTCGCCATAGCCGTTGTGCGAGTTCGCGAACGTGTCGAACAGCACCGGCGGCAGGTAGATCCAGGGGAACCCGCCGTAGGGCCTGTTCAACACGTTCAGCCGAATCTCCTCGGAGACCACGTCGACCTGGTTGGCCAGGTTCTCGGCGGTGATGGCCGGTGCGCGGAGCCGGTCGGCCTCGAGGAACAGCCCCCGCTCCAGCGCGCCCGCCGGCAGCAGCTCGTGGTACTCGGTGTAGTCGAAGTGGGTGGAGCCGTTGAACGTGCCCCCCGAGGACTGCACCACCCGGAAGTGCTCGAGTTTGGGCAGGGACTCGCTTCCCTGGAACATCAGGTGCTCGAAGAGGTGCGCGAACCCGGTGCGGCCCACCGGTTCGGAGCGGAATCCGACGTCGACGTGCACGGCGACACCGACCACGCCGGTCCCGCGGTCGGGCGACAGCACCACGCGCAGACCGTTGTCCAGGGTCGTCCTGGTCACCGGGTACGCCACGCGGGGCATGCGCCGCAATCCGCTCGTGGGTATGGCAGGGGTTCTCTCAGCGGTTCTGGGCACGCCGCCAGCCTATCGGTCGGCAGCGGCGCGCCCACGTCATCCACTCACCGGGTGTCCCCGGCCGGGGCTCCCTCGGCGGTGCCGCCGGATGCCCCGCCGCTCAATGCCGTGCCGTCCGATCCAGGGCCGCCGGATGCGGTGCCGCCGGATGCGGTGCCGCGCGGGTCGGATCGCGCCGCGGCCATCCGGGCACGCAGCTCGGCGACCGATACCGTGCCGGCGCGGGGACGTCGTGCGCCGGCCCGGCCGAGCGCGACCAGCCCGGCGGCAGCGGCCAGACCGGCCACCAGGATCACGAGGGACACAATGGTGCCCGCGGTCGATCCGTGCCCCGCGCGCGTGGTGCCGGCCAGCCGCACCACTTCGGGGTGCCCGGCCCGGTATTCCACCGAGATGCGCTGGCCCGCCGAGAATCCGCAGCCGTCCAGCACCGATTCGACGGACAGCTCGACCCCGGACACGTGCACCGTCGTCTGGCCGTCGTCCAGGCACGACGGTGACGACACCACCGTGGCGGTCGCGCTCACCGGGGCGGCGTCGATCGGGTCGGTCACGGATCGCTGGGTCCACCACCAGACGCCCAGGCCGGTCACGGCCAGCAGCAGCGCGCACAGGGCGAGGACGGTCAGCGGTATCGTGACCCGCCCGAGGCGCAGCGCCCCGCGATGCCGCGAACCGTGTCTGCCCATGCTGTCATCACACCATGGCGGCGCGGCCGGTGGCCGCCAATTCCCGCCACAGGTGCGCCACCGATTGGGCGCCCTTGAGCAGCAGGTCGACCGAGGCCCGTTCGTCCGGAGCGTGAATCTGGTCGTCGTCCGTCATCACACCCACGAAGATCATCGGCGCGCCGATGGTGTCGGCGAGTTCGGCTTCCGGGCCGGAGCCGCCCTCCCGGGTGATCAGCACGGAATCGGTGTCGAACGCAGCGGCCAGCGCGGCCCGCGCGGCGTTCATCGCCGGGTGGTCCGCGGCGACCACGAGCGGCCGCACCCCGGCGCCCTCCCAGCGCATCGTCGCCGTGACGCCCGGTCGGGCGGTACTCGTCACGAACGCTTCGACGGCGGCGATGACGTCGGCGGGCTGCTGGCGGCCGACCAGGCGGAAGGACACCTTGGCGTAGGCGTCGGTGGGGATGATCGTCTTGGGCCCGGGCCCGGTGTAGCCGCCCCAGATGCCGTTGATCTCCGCGGTGGGCCGCATGCCGATGCGCTCCAGCGTGGAGTAGCCGGCCTCGCCGACCGCGGCCGTCGACCTGGCCGGCCCGGTGATCCACGCCTGCTCGTCGAACGGCAACGCGGCGAGCAGCGACCGCTCGAGATCGGTGGGCTCGTCGACGCCGTCGTAGAAGCCTGGGATGGCCACATGCCGGTCGGCGTCGTGCAGGGCACCGAGGATGTGCACGAGCTCGGTGATCGGGTTGGCGACCGCCCCGCCGAAGCTGCCGGAGTGCAGGTCGAGGCCCGGCCCGTGCACGTGCAATTCGCCGTTGACCATGCCGCGCATGCCGGTGACCAGGCTGGGAGTGTCGGCGTCGAAGATGCCGGTGTCGGACACCACGATCACGTCGGCGTCGAGCCGCCCGGACAGATCGGCCAGCAGCGCGGAGATGTGCGGTGACCCGGACTCCTCCTCGCCCTCCACCACGAAGGTCAGGTCGACGGCCGGGGCGGTGCGGCCGGTGGCCGCCAGGTGGGCCTTCAGCCCGAGCAGGTGGAGGGCGATGTTGCCCTTGTCGTCACTGGCGCCGCGGCCGTGCAGCACCCCGTTCACCACATGCGGCTCGAACGGCTCGTAGGTCCAGCCGTCGGCGAACGACGCCGGCTGGACGTCGTGATGCCCGTACACCACGACCCGCACCGCGTCCGGGTCCCCGGACGGCCAGTGCGCGTAGACGGCGGGCTGATACGGCCCGTCCGACAGGACCTCGACCTGCGGGAACCCGGCGTCGCGGAATGCGGCGGCCAGGAAGTCGGCGCTGGCCCGCACGTCGGCCCGGTGGTCCGGGTCTGCCGATACCGACGGGATTGCGATCCACTTGGACAGAAGGGTGAGCCACTCATCGGCTCCGGCAGTGACGGCTTCGCGTACGGGGTTTTCCATATTCGATCAATCTACGCGCCGCGTACCCCCGCACATTCCGTCGATCAGTGCGTGGCGGTGACCTTGTTGAGGCCCTCCGGCGAGTCCGGATCCATGCCCAGTGCGATCGTGGTGGACACGGCCAGTTGCTGCCCGCGTACCACCAGCGGAATCGTCGCGAGCGCCTCGCCGAGCCCGCCGTTCACGGGCACGGCGGCGGCGCCCGGCACGCTGGCCGCAAGCTCCGGCGCGCCGATGCCCACGATGGGCGCACCCAGCGCCGCCGCCCGGCCCACCGTCTCGACCACGTCCGCCAGCACCGGGCCGGCGGTGCCGTAGGCGACGACGGGCACATCCGGCGCCGCCACGGTGAGCGGGCCGTGCAGGAAGTCGGCGCTGGAGTAGCCGCCGTGCACTCGCCGCGAGGTCTCCTTGCACTTGAGCGCGCCCTCCAGCGCGGCCGCGTAGGTCAGACCCCGTGCCAGGTGGATGGCGCTGGCATGCGGCAGGAGTACCTCGACGGCGCGGTCGATCGACGCCGTATCGGCCAGCACCTCGGTCACTGCACCGGGCAGCGCGTCCCAGGCGGTATCCCCGCCGGTGTAGCCACCGATACCGGCACCGACCGCTTCGGCGAGCACGGTGACCAGCGCGAGCTGTCCGGTGACCGTCTTGGTGGCCGGCACGGCGAGTTCCTTCGACGTGCCCACCGACAGGGCCACCGCGGCCACGTCGGCGAGCGGGGAGTCGACCTCGTTGGTGACGGCCACGACGCAGCCGCCGTGGTCCTTCAAGGATTGGGCGACGGCGACGATCTCCGGGGTCCGGCCGGACTGCGACAGCGCCACCACCAGGTAGCCGTCGGTGTGCAGGGTGGCGCCGTACCGGGTGATGAGGCTGGGGGCGGCCATGCTCACGGGCAGCCCGGTCGCCAGTTCCAGCAGGTACCGGGCGTGCGTGGCGACGTTGTCGCTGGAGCCGCGGGCGACCAGGCAGATTCCGCGGATCGGGTCGGGTAGCGCCGACCTGATCGAGGCGTGCAGAGCGGGCCGCTGCGCCGCGATGGCCGCCAGCACGTCCGGCTGCTCACCCATCTCCGAGAGGACCTGCTGCCCCGCCATGACACCCTCCGATGATCGATAATGCTCTTATATTACTCCGATCAAGCAGGATCGCTCAGCATCTCGGGGCGAGCCACTGCGTCAGTACGCGTCGAACCCGAGCTTGCGCAATTGCTTCGGGTCGCGCTGCCAGTCCTTGGCCACGGTCACGTGCAGGTCGAGGTAGACCCGGGTGCCCAGCAGCTCCTCGATCTCGGCGCGGGCGCGACGGCCGACGTCCTTCAGTCGGGAGGCGCGGCGGCCCAGCACGATGGGTTTCTGCGAGTCGCGCTCGACGAAGATCGTCACGTACACGTCGGTGAGGTCGTCGCGGCCCTCGCGGGGCCCCATCTCGGTCACGACGGCGGCCAGCGAGTGCGGCAGCTCGTCGCGCACCCCGTCGAGCGCGGCCTCCCGCACGAGTTCGGCGATGCGCGTGGCGATCGGCTCGTCGGTGACCTCGCCATCCGGATACAGCACCGGCCCGGTAGGAAGCTGCCGGACCAGCAGGTCGGTGAGCAGGTCGACCTGCTCACCGCTGACCGCCGACACCGGGACGATCTCCGCGAACGGTCGCAGCGCGGCGAGGGACGCCAGCTGTTCGGCGACCCGCTCACGTGGCACGGTGTCGATCTTGGTGACGATGCCGATCACCGGTGTGCGCCCGATCCGCTCCGCGAGGTCGGCCGCGATGCGCCGGTCGCCGGGGCCGATCTGCTGATCAGCCGGGATACACAGTCCGACCACGTCGACGTCGGACCACACGCTGCGCACCAGGTCGTCGAGTCGCTCGCCGAGCAGGGTGCGCGGCTTGTGCAGGCCGGGCGTGTCGACGATGACGAGTTGCCC
>JBIQMQ010000015.1:0-25509 GCA_044463185.1 Nakamurella lactea
GACGATGGTGTGCCGAAGGTCGATTTCGCGCTCGTCGCCGAACGTCCCGGGCTGATACCCACGTCGACGGGGTTCTCGATCGACGTCCCCGCCGGCCTGGACGGCGCCGACTGTGCGGACGTGCTGGTCGTGCCGGCGTTCGGCACCGATGTGGACGTGAGCGACGCGATAGCCGGTCTGCTGCACCGGGTGATCGCGCGCGACGGCGTGGTGCTGAGCATCTGCACGGGTGCGTTCGTCCTCGGCGCTGCGGGACTGCTCGACAACCGCCGCTGCACGACCCATTGGATGCACACCGACGAATTGGCCCGCCGGTTTCCCCGGGCGAACGTCGATCCGGCGGTGTTGTACGTCGATGCGGGTCAGGTGATCACGAGCGCAGGCACCGCGGCGGGGATCGATGCCTGCCTGCATCTCTGGCGCCGCGAATACGGCGCGGCCGTCGCGTCGGCGATCGCCCGCCGAATGGTGATGCCGCCGCATCGCGAGGGCGGTCAGGCTCAGTACATTTCAGCGCCGCTGCCGGCTGTGGACGACGACAACATGGCGCGTGTCCAGGCGTGGGCTGTCGCACATCTCGACGAGGATCTCTCCGTCGAGACGCTGGCGCGGTACGCCCGGATGTCGACGCGGACGTTCGCACGCCGCTTCGCGGACACGTGCGGGGTGTCGCCGGGCGCCTGGGTCGCGCAACGACGACTGGAGCGCGCCTGCGCACTGCTCGAGCGCACCGATCTTCCGGTGGAGGCCGTGGCCGTGCGCGTGGGATGGGGCACGGCCGCCGTGCTGCGTCATCATTTCGCCCGCCTGCACACCACCCCGAACGCGTACCGCAGGGCATTCTCGCGCGTCGAAGCACGCCGCGCCGACGAGGCCGCGTTCGCCGGCGGGTGACCTCGGTGTGGCCGCTCGCCACACAATTGGCAGCTTTTTGACGTAAGACGTCAGCCCTGCCACTTTCTTGTCGCCCGTCTCCGCGCCATCGTGGTGGAAGGGCCCGACTTGCGGGCCGCATCCACAGCGAAGGAGGCGATCCCCATGGCGCTGCCACACATGGCGAACCGTCGTGATGTCGCACGCGAACGTGACGACCGCGCGGAGCTCCCTGCGCTTCTCGACCAGCTCGCGTACCTCGTTGCCGACAGCGACGACCGCGATCTGTCGACACGGCTGGTGGCGGATCTCGAGGCCGCCACGAACTCGTCACTCGGGCCCACCGGTTCGGACTCGACGGTTCTGCTCGCGCGGCGATTCGCCCGCGCGCACCGCCGCATCATCACCGGCCCGTCGGCGACCACCGCCGCCGACATCCGCTTCTGGATCACCGCGTTCGATGGCGGCTCGTCCGGGCGACCCGAGGAGCGGCCCGCCGCCCGCCGCGCCACGGCACGTCCTCAGGCCGTTCGCGACGGACGCCGTGACGCACGCGCTGTCGCTGGCAGTGGGCCCGCCCAGCTCTATCCGGCCTGCGGGGCGTAGCGAACGCCAGATCCATCGGAATGGCCGTGATCTGAGCCGCGACTTCGTCGGCAAGCGGTGTCGCAACGCGGGAAATCGGTCGGGGTGCTCCCCCACTCCGATCCGCTATGTCGGGGTGACAGGATTTGAACCTGCGACATCCTGCTCCCAAAGCAGGCGCGCTACCAAGCTGCGCTACACCCCGTTGCCACACCGGTGGCCCCGCCGGGGGACCTCCACGTGTGCCTGCATAGCGTACAGCCCGGTATCATGGCCGTGTGCTCCGAAGCTTCGGGGCCAGGCGGGCGTAGCTCAGTGGTAGAGCCTC
The DNA here is from genome assembly GCA_044463185.1 of Nakamurella lactea. Classification (GTDB taxonomy): domain Bacteria; phylum Actinomycetota; class Actinomycetes; order Mycobacteriales; family Nakamurellaceae; genus Nakamurella; species Nakamurella lactea_A. The sequence goes on from JBIQMQ010000015.1 coordinate 1,787, forward strand.
AGTCTTCCAAACTGATTACGCGAGTTCGATTCTCGTCGCCCGCTCAACGTGGTTCGCGCCGTGTCCCTGGCGATGCTGGGCACCGCGCGGCCAACGTTATTTTTTGCGCAGCGACGTACGGCGGGGCGCTCCCCTGGGAGGACCCGCCGTTTTTCCAACAGTGAACTGAATCGAGAAAGAGACATCCATGACAGTCCGCAAGGTTGCCCTTCTCACCGCCGGCGGTTTCGCGCCGTGCCTCTCGTCGGCGATCGGCGGGCTCATCGAGCGCTATCACGAGTTGGACCCGTCCATCGAGATCGTGGCGTACCGGCACGGATACCAGGGTTTGCTCTCCGGGGACAGCATCGCGATCACGGACACCGTGCGCGAGAACGCCGGGCTACTGCACGAATACGGCGGCTCACCCATCGGCAACTCCCGGGTCAAGCTCACCAACGTCAAGGACCTCGTCCGGCGCGGCCTGATCGCGGAGGGCGAGAGCGCGCTGAAGGTCGCGGCCGACCAGCTCACCGCGGACGGCGTCGACGTGTTGCACACCATCGGCGGCGACGACACCAACACCACCGCTGCAGATCTGGCCGCGTACCTGGCCGAGCACGGGCACCAGCTCACCGTCGTGGGCCTGCCCAAGACCATCGACAACGACGTGAAGCCGATCAAGCAGACCCTCGGTGCGTACACCGCGGCCGAGCAGGGGGCCTTGTTCGCGCGCAACATCGTGGCGGAGCACAACTCCGGCTCGCGCATGCTGATCGTGCACGAGGTCATGGGCCGCAACTGCGGCTGGCTGACCGGCGCCACCGCGAAGGCCTACCGGGACTGGCTGGATACCCGCACCTGGCTGCCGGAGATCGGGCTCTCCCGCGAGGCGTGGGACGTGCACGCCGTCTACGTGCCCGAGATGTCGCTCGACCTCGATGCCGAGGCCGCTCGCCTGAAGAACGTCATGGACACCATCGGCAACGTGACGATCTTCCTATCCGAGGGCGCCGGCACCACGGAGATCGTCGCCCAGCTCGAAGCGGCCGGTGAACAGGTCGCGCGGGACGCGTTCGGACACGTACGCCTCGACGAAATCAACCCCGGCGCCTGGTTCGCTCAGCAGTTCGCGGCCAAGCTGGATGCCGAGAAGGTCATGGTGCAGAAGTCCGGCTACTTCTCCCGCTCCGCCGCGGCGAACGCCCGTGACCTACGGCTGATCAAGTCCATGACGGACCTCGCGGTCGAATGCGCGCTGCGGGGCGAGCCCGGTGTGATCGGGCACGACATCGAGCGGGGCAATGTACTGCGCGCGATCGAGTTCGAGCGCATCGCCGGCGGTAAGCCGTTCGACATCACCGAGCCGTGGTTCACCGACATGCTGGCCGCGATCGGTCAGCCCCGGTAGGGTTCGTCGGCATGGCCGCGCAGCAGGATCCGAGCCGTTCCCGCCGACAGCGGCGCCGCGGCGGCTCGGACCGAGCCGCGGACCCGTCGGCGGAGCGCACGGAACGCACGCAGCGGCTTCGCAACGACTACCGGCCCACGCAGCTCTCGTTCTCCACGGCGCTACGTGCCCGCGAAGTAGCCACGCCAAGCTCGCAGGATCTCGCCGAGGCAGCCGACGAGGTCGTTCTCGTACGCCGCCACTACGTGCCGCCGGCGTCGCGCGACTGAACCGGGCACGACCCGCAGATCGGCCGAAGCAGGTGCGGCCCCCGCTCGATCCGACGGGTCAGTCTTCGGGCGCCACGAACTGGGACGGCGCCTGCTCGTACACTGCGATCCCGGCGATCCGGCGGGCGTGCCGCTCCGCACCCGAGAACGGCGTGGTCAGGAACAGCTCCACCAAGGCCGCGGCCGTCGACTCGTCGTGCATGCGCGCGCCGATGGAGACCACGTTGGCGTCGTTGTGCTCCCGCGCCAGCCGAGCCGTGTCGGGATTCCACGCCAGCGCCGCGCGCACGCCAGCCACCTTGTTCGCGGCGATCTGCTCACCGTTGCCGGAGCCGCCGATCACGACACCCAGGCTGCCCGGATCGGCCACGACGCGCCGACCGGCCTCGATGCAGAATCCCGGGTAGTCGTCTTCGGCGTCGTACCGGTGCGCCCCGACGTCGACCACGTCGAAGCCGCGCTCGGTCAGATACGCCCCCAGGTAGGCCTTGAATTCGAAACCGGCATGATCGCTCGCCACATAGACACGCATGCCTACCAGTGTCTCAGGCGCCCATGACGCCGCTCTACGGCACCACCAGAACCGGAAGCTTTTGGCTGGAGACGACGGCATGCGACACGGACCCGCTCGCGATGCGGTGCAGGAACTGTGCGAATCCGCTGTGCCTCTTCCCCACCACGAGGCAGGCGGCGTCCCTGGATTCCGCGATGCGCATCAGCTCCGCTGCGGCGTCACCGCTGGACGATACGAGCTCCCAGGAGACGCCGTCCAATTCGCCGCTCGCGGCCAGATCCGCCGACAGTGCAGCTTCGATGGCCTCTTCCGCGCTGTCGTCCAGTTGCACGTCCTCGGGGATCGGCACATAGCCCTCCACCAGCGGGACGGCGCGCCGCCGCACGTGCACGGCCACCATCGGCCTGCCCAGCGCGCGGGACAGGAACACTGCGGCGCGCAGCGGCCGGCCACAGGCGCTCACGTCGTCGACCCCGACCACGACGGGTCCGGGCCGAAGATCGGGGGGAAGCGGCAGGCCGGCAGGGCTGGTGGCCCGGTCCGGCACCGGCGTCACCCCGGGCCGCGACGCATCCGCGCCACCGGTTCCGTCACCGGACCCGGCCGGAGCCGGCTCCTGGGTTCGTACCTCGGAAGCTGTCATGGGGCACCTCCCTGCTGGATGTGTCTCTACAGTGACACATCTCCAGAGTAATTGCCCAGTAAACTCGCGGCGTCGATTTCGTGAATCAGGCAGGCAGTTCGGCGACCTGCGGCGACTCGGTGCGCTCGCGCTTGAGCTCGAAGAAGTACGGGTACGCGGCCAGGGCGACGGTGGCGTCCCAGAGCGTGCCGGCCTCCTCACCGGTCGGCACCCGGGTGATCACCGGCCCGAAGAAGCTGACGCCGTTGACGTGGATGATCGGCGTGCCGACACCCTTGCCGACCGGGTCGACGCCGGCGTGGTGGCTATTGCGCAGCGCCTCGTCGTAGTCGGTGCTGTGCGCCGCCTCGGCCAGTTCGGGGGGCAGGCCCAGCTCGTCGAGGGACTCCTTGATCACGGTGGCGATGTCTTTGTTGCCCTGCCCGTGGTGCCGGCGACCCATCGCGGTGTACAGCGGCCCGAGGATGTCGTCACCGCGCAGTGCGGCGGCAGCGATCGCGACTCGTGGCATCCACCACACCTCGTTGTCGAGGAACGCTTCGCGTTCCTCTTCCGGGACCTGGTGCTCGTTCAGCACGCCGAGGCTCATCACGTGCCACCGGATGTCGATGTCGCGCACCTTCGACACCTCGATCAACCAGCGGGACGTGGCCCAGCAGAACGGGCACAGCTGGTCGAACCAGAAGTCCGCGATGTTCCTTGTCCCGTCCACCATGTTCGCTCCCTGAGGTGTCGTTCGTGTCGTGGGCGTTTGCCCGGCCGCCGCTGCGGGCACTGCCCCGGCCAACCGGTCCCGCCGTAGTGTTATTCCGTCAGACGCGCCATCGTGTCCCGGATCACGCGGCGCACCCGGGTCCGCCTACCCTGCTATGCGGACCACCATCCGGCCGCCTCACGCAAAGGACCGTTCCTGTGCCCGCCACCCCGAACCTGACCCGAGACCAGGCCGCCCTCCGCGCGGCTGCGATCACCGTCTCGAGCTACCGCATCGACCTCGATCTGACGGACGGCGCCGGGGGGGCCGGCACCGGGTCGTTCCACACGCGTTCGGAGGTGCGTTTCGCGGCGACGGCTGCCTCGACATGGATCGATTTCGTCGGCGAGTCGGTGACCTCGGCGACGCTCAACGGCCGCGCGCTCGACGTGTCCGGCTGGTCCAGCGGCGAGGGGCTCACGCTCCCGGCCCTCGAGGCGGAGAACGTGCTGGTGGTCGACGCCGTCGGCCGCTACATGAATACCGGCGAGGGCCTGCACCGCTTCGTCGACCCGGAGGACGGCGCCGTCTACTTGTATTCGCAGTTCGAGACCGCGGACGCGAAGCGTATGTACGCCTGTTTCGACCAGCCCGATCTCAAGGCGCGGTTCACGTTCGTGGTGACCGCCCCGGCCGACTGGCAGGTGGTGACGAACGGCGCACCTGAGGGCGTCGCGGACGGCCCGGCCGGCGCCCGCATCCACACGTTCGGTCAGACCGCACCGATGAGCACCTACGTCACTGCGCTCGTCGCCGGGCCGTACCACGTGGTCCGCGATTCGCACGACGGCATCGACCTCGGGCTGTTCTGCCGGGCGTCGCTGGCGGAACACCTCGACGCGGACCGGTTGTTCACCGAGACCAAGCAGGGCTTCGACTTCTACCACCAGGCCTTCGGTGTCCGCTACCCGTTCGGCAAGTACGATCAGCTCTTCGTGCCGGAGTTCAACGCCGGGGCCATGGAGAACGCGGGCGCCGTCACGTTCCGCGAGGAGTACGTGTTCCGGTCCAAGGTGACCCGCTACCTCTACGAGCGCCGCTGCGAGACGATCCTGCACGAGATGGCGCACATGTGGTTCGGCGATCTGGTCACCATGCGCTGGTGGGACGACCTGTGGCTCAACGAGTCCTTCGCCACCTGGGCGTCGGTGGTCGCGCAGACCTCGGCCACCGAGTACCGGTCCGCGTGGACCACGTTCGCCAATGTGGAGAAGTCCTGGGCGTACGACCAGGACCAGCTGCCGTCCACCCACCCGATCGCCGCGGACATCGTCGACCTGGAGGCCGTCGAGGTCAACTTCGACGGCATCACGTATGCCAAGGGTGCGTCGGTGCTCAAGCAGCTCGCGGCGTATGTCGGCTTCGACCAGTTCCTGGCCGGTCTGCGCACCTACTTCGCGGAGAACGCGTTCGGCAACGCCACCCTGGCGGATTTGATGCGGCACCTGTCGGCGGCGTCCGGCCGCGACATGGACGCCTGGGCGAGCATGTGGCTGCAGACCACCGGCATCAACCGGATCGAGCCGGTGTTCGCCGTCGACGACTCCGGACGGTTCGCCTCGTTCGCCATCCGCCAGCACGGCGCCGCCCCGGGGGCCGGAGAGCTGCGCCCGCACCGTCTCGCGGTCGGCGTGTACGACGACGACGACTCGCGCGGCACGCTGGTGCGCATCCGGCGGGTCGAGTTGGACGTGGCCGGTGAGACGACCGACGTGCCGGAGTTGGTCGGCACCGAGCGCGGGAAGCTGGTGCTGGTCAACGACGACGACCTCACCTACTGCAAGCTCACCCTGGACGGGGACTCACTCGCCACCGCGGTCGCCCGCATCGGCGATATCGAGGACTCGCTGCCGCGGACGCTGGTGTGGTCTGCCGTCTGGGAGATGACGCGCGACGCCCAGATGCGGGCCCGGGATTTCGTCGCCCTGGCGCTGGGCGGGATCGACGCGGAGACCGAGATCGGCGTGGTGCAGCGGGTGCTGGCCCAGGTGCGCCTGGCCGTCGGCTCCTACGCGGATCCGCAGTGGGCGACCGACACCGGCTGGCCGACGGTGGCCCGCAGGATGCTGGCGCTGGCGCAAGGCGCCGAGCCGGGCAGCGACAAGCAGCTCGCCTACGTGGGGGCGCTGGCCGCCTGCAAGCTGTCCGGCACCGAGATCGAGGCGATCGACGGGTGGCTGAATGGCTCCGCGCCGCTTCCGGGCCTGGTGCTGGACGCCGACCTGAAGTGGACGCTATTGGGCGCGTTGGTGGCGCACGGCGCGGCCGGCGACGCCGAGATCGACGCCGCCGCGGCCGCCGACGCGACGGCCTCCGGCGAGCGACGCGCCACCGGTGTGCGCGCGCTGCGGCCGGGCGCGGCGGAGAAGCAACAGATCTTCGACAGGGTGGTCGGCGACGACAGCATGGCCAACGCCCTACAGGACGCTGCCATCGGTGGTTTCTCGCATCCGGCGCAGGGCGAGGTGCTGGCGGCGTTCGTCGACCAGTATTTCGCCGCGGTCGCCGACGTCTGGGCTCATCGGTCCAGCGAGGTCGCCCAGAAAGTGGCGGTCGGACTCTACCCGCGCTGGGCGGTCGGCGAGCAGACGGTGGCGGCGGCCCGGGCATGGCTGTCCGGTGACCACCCGTCCGCCCTACGGCGGTTGGTCAGCGAGGGCCTGGCCGGAACCGAGCGGGCGCTGAAGGCACGCGCCGCGGATCGCGCCTGACATAGTGCTGCGCCGCGGCGGCACGGGAGCTTTCTCCCGGGTCGCCGCGGCGCAGCCGATAGGTCGGGAAAACAGGTCAGGAGATCGGGCCGGCGTGATCAGTCAGGATGCGGATGCCGTTGCTGAAACCGCCGAACAGGTCGCCGTCGCTGCACGCCGCGACCACCGCGAGCACCGCGGCGCGCGCGCCACGCTCACTGATGCGCAGGGCCGCTTCGGTGCCCGTGACGATCTCGACCAGGCGCTGCCCGGGGGAGATCGCGACCAGCGCCGTGTAGGCGGCATCGTCGCCGAAGGATTCCACGATCTGCTCGGCCGTGGCCCGGCTGTCCGCACCCAGGTCACCCAGGTAGGCGGCGAACCGGAGCCCGGTGTTGTGCTCCGCCTCGGCGATGATGCTGTCGAGCCGCTGCAACTGATGGGGGGTGAACACCTCCGCGCTGCCGACGGGGCCGCAGGTCGGGAAAATCCTGACCAGCGCCCCGGTCTCGACGCGCACCAGGCTCGCACCGCCGCGAACGGCGACATCACCAGCTGGCATGGGCACCTCCCATGAATGTGCCGACACGGTCCTCGACCGGCACGGAGACCACCGGGGTGACGCCAGCCCAGAGCCGGTCGTCGTGCTCCCAGGGCTGGCCCGGTTCGTAGCGGACGGTGGTGCGGTGCCGACCGAGTCCCACCGTCAGCACGCCGAGCAGCGCGACGATGAGTCCGGGCGTCACCACGAAGACGAGGATGATCTCCCAAACGCTCACGGTTTCACGGTAGTCGATGGCCGCTGCGGATCCGCATGGGGCTCGGCATCGTGTCCTGACCCGGTCGCGGCGGCGGCCGGCGAGGGACGACTGCGCAGCTAGTGCAGCGGCAGGTCGGCCATCCTGCGGCGGGCCACCGATCCCAGCGGTGCATCCAGCCGCAGCCACGTCGGGGTGACGCACACGTGGATGACGCTGTCCACTGCCCGGGCCGCGTCCGCGAAACCCATTCCGGACAGGGCGAAGAGCATGCGCATCGAGATCGGTATCCGAACGCCGTCGGCGGGCACCGACATCAGCGTCTGGTCCAGCACCGCGGGCGGCACGGTGGCCTTCGTCTTCGCGCGGAACTCGCCGGCCCGGTCGATCTGCACGGCCTGTTCCGCGACGACCTTCGCGGCGCGCACCTCGCGCTCGACGTCGGCGGGCGCCACGGCGCCGACCCGGGTCCAGCCGTCCGCAGGGGGCAGCTGCGTGTGCCACTGGCCGTCCGCGTCCGCGCCGGCGTCGACGGCCTCGGCGCGAGAGACGGCCAGCGCGGCCACCAGGTTGGTGGCGTAGACGGTCAGCGGGTCGGGGTCGATCCGCCCGGCGACGCGGGTGGTGGCGACGACGCCGAAGCCGGCGCGCGCCCACATCGCGACGTGGCCGGCGCCGCCCACGAGCCGGATCAGGCCGGCCGGGTCGAGTTGAGCCGCCCGGCCGGCGAAGTCGGTCGCGACCTGGCGGTCGGCGGCGGAAGCCGGCGCGAACTGCGTCATACCCGTTCCTGGATCATGAAGCGCTGCAAATAGGCGCGTTCGGCGTCGTCTAACCGGCGCGGGCGGAACGTGGCGGGGTCGACGGGTACCAGCGTGGTCGACGCGTCGACGGCGTGGCTGCCGTCGGCGCGCACCCGGTAGTCGACGGTGAACGACGCGGTGCGCAACCGTGAGACGCCCATGGAGACGGTGACCGGAGCGCCGAACGGGATCGCCCGACGGTAGTCGACGGTCACCTTGGACACGACGATGCCGTCGGTGAGCCGCACCACGCCGTGATCCCGCGCCGCCACGAACAGCCAGTCGACCCGGGCCTCCTCCAGCAGTGTCAGGGTCCGCGCGTTGTTGACGTGGCCGAACGCGTCCAAATCCGACCAGCGGACGCGGACCTCGGTGTCGTAGCGCAGCCCGTCGGGGGTGTTGTTCTCGGTCACTCCCCCATCCTGCCGTCCGATGCGGACCGCGGACGCGGCGGGCACACCGGCGCGATCACCGCTGTCGCACCAGCGACCGGATTTCGCGGGCCGCCACGGACAGCGCAGCGAGGTCGCCGGCGCCCGCCCGAGCGATCTCGCCCAGGGTCGCCCGCGCACGCGCCAGCAGGGACGCGTTCTGCTGCTCCCACTGGGCGATCTTCGCGCCCGGATCCGAGCCGGTTCCGGTCGTGGAGAGCACATCCGCCGTGATGAATCGCATGGACCGGTACAGGTCGTCGCGGATCGCCTGCCGGGCCAGCGCATGCCAGCGGTCGCCGCGGGCCAGGTTGCTGACCTGCGTCAGCATGTGGTCGAAGTCCAGGTGGGCGGACAGGGCGTAGTACAGCCCCGCCGTCTCGACGAGGTCACGGTCCGTTTCCGCGGCCACATCGAAAATGTCCAGGATCGAGAACCCGTACAGGCAGTAGGCGACGCGTTCGGCCAGGTCGGGTGTCGCGCCGCGTTCGATCAGCGCCGCGATATCGCGCGCCACGTTCTCCCGCTCCACGCCGGCCAGCAGCGCAGGGATCTGCGGCCGCAGGTCGTCGGCGACCGCGCCATAGCGCTCGATCTCGGCCTGGACGTCGAGCGGCTGCGGCCGGTGCGTCAGGAACCAGCGCGTCGCCCGGTCCAGCACCCGCCGCACCAGCAGCGTCATGTGGTCCTGGCAGTCGGCCGGCACCTCGTGATCCGCGGCGTTGATATCGCCCACCAGCTCCGGCAGCCGGAACACGGAGCTCACCACGGTGTAGGCGCGGATCGCGTCCTCCGCCGACGCGGCGAGCTCCTCGCCGAGCCGGAAGGCGTAGGTGATGCCCGCTTGGTTGACGACCTCGTTGACCGTCATGGTGGTGACGATCTCGCGAGCCAGCGGGTGGGCCAGCACCGCGTCCGCGTACGGGCCGGCCATGTCCTGCGGGAAGTAGCTCAGCACCCGGCGCCGGTACGCGGCGGACCCGGGCAGGTCGCTGTCGAGCATCTCGCGGGCCAGGTGCGACTTGGTGTACGCGACCAGCACCGCCAGCTCCGGCGAGGTGAGCCCGGTTCCGGCTGCGATGCGAGCGTCGATCTCCGCGGGGCTCGGCAGGAATTCGAGATCCCGATCGAGATGGCCGCTGGCGACCAATGCGTCGATCTGCCGCGCATGCACCGACAGCATCGGCCCGGCATGGTGGCGGGAGACGCCGAGCAGCCGGTTCTGCGCCCGGTTGTCCTCCAGCACCAGGTCGGCGACCGTGTCCTTCATCCGGGCCAGCAGTGCGTTGCGTTCCTCCAGGGTCACGGCGCCGCCCGCGACGAGCGGCTGCATCGCGATCTTGATGTTGACCTCGTGGTCGGAGGTGTCGACTCCGGCCGAGTTGTCGATGGCGTCGGTGTTGATGCGGCCGCCAGCGCGTGCGAATTCGATGCGGCCGAGCTGGGTGACGCCCAGATTGCCGCCCTCGCCGACCACCTTCACCCGCAGGTCGGCGCCGTTGACGCGCACGGCGTCATTCGCCTTGTTGCCGACCTGGGCGTGGGTTTCGGCCTGCGATTTGACGTAGGTGCCGATGCCGCCGTTCCACAGCAGGTCGACCGGCGCGAGCAGGATGGCGTGGATGAGCTCGTTGGGCGGCAGCGCGGATACCCCCTCCGGCAGCCCGAGCGCCTCGCGCATCTGCGGCGAGACCGGAATGGACTTCGCGGTGCGCGGCCAGACACCGCCGCCCGCGGAGATCAGTTCCGGCCGGTAGTCGGCCCAGGAGGAGCGCGGCAGGTCGTACAGCCGCTGGCGTTCGGCGAAGCTCTCGGCGGCGTTCGGCGTGGGATCGACGAACACGTGCCGGTGGTCGAACGCCGCCACCAGAAGGGTGTGTTCGCTGCGCAGCATGCCGTTGCCGAAGACGTCCCCGGACATGTCGCCGATGCCCACGCAGGTGAAGTCCTGCCGCTGCACGTCCACGCCCAGCTCCCGGAAGTGGTGCTTGACCGACTCCCAGGCGCCGCGGGCCGTGATGCCCATGCCCTTGTGGTCGTATCCGGCGCTGCCGCCGGACGCGAATGCGTCGCCCAGCCAGTAGCCGTACTGCGCGGACACGGCGTTGGCGATGTCGGAGAACCGAGCGGTGCCCTTGTCGGCCGCGACCACCAGGTACGGATCGTCCGCGTCGTAGCGCAGCACGTCCCGCGGGGGAACGACGGCGTCAGCGACGCGGTTGTCCGTCACGTCCAGGAGGCCGGAGATGAAGATCTTGTAGGACTCGATGCCCTCGGCTTGCAGCGCGTCGCGATCCACGGCCGCGTCACCGGTCGGGCTCGGCGGCTGCTTGACGACGAAACCACCCTTGGCGCCCACCGGCACGATGATGGCGTTCTTCACCTCCTGGGCCTTCACCAGGCCGAGCACCTCGGTACGGAAGTCCTCCGGCCGGTCCGACCAGCGCAGGCCGCCGCGGGCGACCGCGCCGAAGCGCAGGTGCACGCCCTCGACCCGCGGCGAATACACCCAGATTTCGTGGGCGGGAACGGGTTTCGGCATTCCCGGCACGCGCCGCGGATCCAGCTTGAACGCCAGGTGCGGCATGCCCTCGTCCAGGTTGGCGGAGGTGAACGCGTTGGTGCGTACGGTCGCTTCGATCAGTTGCAGGTAGGTGCGCAGGATTCGGTCGGCGTCCAGACTGGCCACCGTGTCCAGCTCGGCCGTGATCTCGTCGGTGAGGGCGCGGCAGCGGGCGTCCCGGTCGGTGCCGGGCAGCTTCGGGTCGAACCGGACGGTGAACAGCGCGGCAAGATTCGCGGTCACCTGCGGGTACTGCGCGAGCACCTGTTCGACGTATCCCTGGGTGTAGGCGGACCCGATCTGCCTCAAGTATTTCGCGTAGGCCCGCAGCACCGAGATGTGACGCCATTCCAGCCGCGCCGCGAGCACCAAGGCGTTGAATCCGTCCACCTCGGCCCAGCCGTGCCAGGTGGCCACGAAGGCGTCGCAGAACCGACGCTTGGTGTCCGTCAGTTCCTGCCCGGTGGTGCGCTGGCTCTCGTCGACGGTCAGCCCGAAGTCGTAGATGCGTGACGGAGTCCCGTCGGTGCGGCGCACCTCGTACGGGCGCTCGTCGATGATGTGGACGCCCATGGACTGCAGGATCGGCATGACCTGAGACAGCGACACCGTCGATTCGGCGACGTAGACCTTGAGCCGGCTGTCGCCCGGCGCTCCGGCGGGCGGCTTCGTCAGGGCGATCGCCAGGTCGTCCGGGCCGCGAACCTCGTCGAGGCGCTTCAAGTCGTCGACTGCGTCGGAGACGGTGTAGTCCTCCTTGTAGGCCTCGTCGAACGCGTCGGCGTAGCGGCTGAGCGCGCCGGCGGTGTCCAGGTCGTCGTCGCCGCCGACGACGGTGCTGGCCAGCTGGTCCTCCCAGCTCCGGACGGCCATGCGCAGTTCCCGGTTGAGCGCGGCGACATCCACCTGCACCGGCGCGCCTGGGTCGGTGGCGATCGTGAAGTGCACCGAGGCGAGCAGGGCGTCGCCGATGTGCGCGGTGTATCGCACGCTGGAGCCGTGGAACGTGTCGAGCAGGATCTTCTGCATCGCCAGGCGGCGTGAGGTGGTGTAGCGGTCGCGGGGCAGGAACACCAGGACGGACATGAACCGGCCCTGCGGGTCGGGTTGCAGGAAAGTGCGCACCCGGCGGCGGCTGGACAGTTGCAGCTGACCGGTGACCACGGCCGTGAGCTGGGTGAGGTCCGCCCAGAACAGTTCCGCGCGTGGGTAATTGGACAGCGCCTCCAATGCGCGCTGGCCGGAGTACGAATCCGGCGCGGCGCCGAGCTGCGCCAGCACCTGGCGCACCAGGCGGCGCACCACGGGCACAACCAGGATGTCGGCGCTCCGGGCGGGCGGGGTGAGGCTGACCAGGAACTCCGCAACGGCCCCGGCAGGTTCGCCGGCCTCCGACCCCGCGGGCTCCCGCACCGATACGAGCAGCGTGGAGTGGCCTCGACCCAGGGCGGTGTCCAGCCAGAGTTGTTGCACGGCGAACGTGCCGGTCGGCGCCGGCGCATCGAGGATGCGGCCGTCGGCGCCCATCGAGGTGATGATTTCGTCGCGCAGCACGCCCAGAGCGTCGGTGCCCGCCGCATCCCCGACGCGGCGACGCGCACCGAGAAAGGTGACGTTGCGCGCCGTCATCCAGTCGAGCAGGTCGGCAGTCTCTGCGGCGTCGCCCTGCTGCGCGGCGGCGCCGTCGGTCGCCGCCACTTCCGCGCGGAGGCCCCCGGCGAGGCGGGTGGCGCGTTCGGCCATCGCGGGGGTGTCGGAGACGACGGTGCGGACGGCGTCGAGTGCACTTCGGATTCCGGCGAGGACGCTCGTCACCCGGTCGTCGGCCAGTCGGTCGACCACCAGGTGCATCCATGATTCGGCGAGGACGCGGGAATCGGCGCCGTGCGTGCTGACGGCGTATTCGCCGACGACCTCCGTCAGCAGGCCGTCGGCGTCACGCCGCACGGCGAGGATCGGGTGGATGACGCGGTGCACCGTGACACCGGCGAGTGACAGCACCGTGACGACGGAATCGACCAGGTATGGCATGTCATCGTTGACGATGTCGATCACCGTGGAGGTGCCGCCCCACCCGTCGTCGCCGGGCGCCGGGTTGTAGCTGGCGATCAGGACCTCAGCCGGCCCGCGCCGCTGGGCGAGCGAGCGGTGGGCGGTGACGAGGGCGGTGATGTCCTCGGCGCGGCGCGGCTGGTCTTCGGCGGCCACGCGGCGGAAGTAGGAGCGGATGATCGTGGCGTCCGGCGGGTTGTCCAGGGCCGCCGCGTCGACGGAGCGTGGCACCTCGGTTCCGAGGGTCGAGGGTGCTACGTGCTCGGTCGGCTCGCTCATGACGCGCATCTCCTTGGCGATGGGTAACGCCGGACGTCGGCGGTGGGTAACGCCTGACGTCGATGAGCGTAGCCGGGTGCCGTCGACTCAGCAGGCACTACCGCCGTGCGATGATCGTCATAGCCGCTGACCTGCTGACACGCCGATTAATCGCGTGTCAGCTTGCGGTAGGCGACGCGGTGCGGCCGGGCGGCGTCGGGGCCGAGCCGTTCGACCTTGTTCTTCTCGTAGTCGGAGAAGTTGCCCTCGAAGAAAAACCACCGGGCCGGGTTCTCGTCGGTGCCCTCCCAGGCCAGGATGTGGGTACAGACGCGGTCCAGGAACCACCGGTCGTGCGAGATCACCACGGCGCAGCCGGGGAACTGCTCCAGCGCGTTCTCCAGCGACCCGAGAGTCTCGACGTCCAGGTCGTTGGTCGGCTCGTCCAGCAGGATCAGGTTGCCGCCGACCTTGAGCGTCAGGGCGAGGTTCAGCCGGTTCCGCTCACCACCGGAGAGCACACCGGCCGGCTTCTGCTGGTCGGGTCCTTTGAATCCGAACGCGGACACGTACGCCCGCGACGGCATTTCGACGTTGCCGACATGGATGTGGTCCAGCCCGTCGGAGACGACCTCCCACACCGTCTTCTTCGGATCGATGCCCGCACGCGTCTGATCCACGTAAGAGAGCTTCACGGTTTCGCCGACGCGGACGGTCCCGGAGTCCGGCTCCTCCAAGCCCACGATCGTCTTGAACAGCGTGGTCTTGCCGGCGCCGTTCGGGCCGATGACGCCGACGATGCCGTTGCGCGGCAAGGTGAACGACAGATCGTCGATCAGCACCCGGTCGCCGAAGCCCTTGCGCAGGTTCTCGACCTCCACCACGACGTTGCCCAGCCGCGGGCCCGGCGGGATCTGGATCTCTTCGAAGTCGAGCTTTCGGGTCTTCTCCGCTTCGGTCGCCATTTCCTCATAGCGGGCGAGGCGGGCCTTCGACTTCGCCTGCCGGGCCTTCGCGCCGGAGCGCACCCAGGACAGCTCCGACTGCAGTCGCTTGGCGAGCTTGGCGTCCTTGCGGCCCTGCACCTCGAGCCGTTCGGCCTTCTTCTCCAGGTACGTGGAGTAGTTGCCCTCGTACGGCAGGAGGCGGCCCCGGTCCACCTCCGCGATCCATTGGGCCACGTGGTCGAGGAAGTACCGGTCGTGGGTGACGGCCAGCACGGCGCCCTCGTACTGCTGCAGGAACTGCTCCAGCCAGCTCACCGATTCGGCGTCCAGGTGGTTGGTCGGCTCGTCCAGTAGCAGCAGGTCCGGCGCCGAGAGCAGCAGCCGGCACAGTGCGACCCGGCGCCGCTCGCCTCCGGACAGGACCGATACCGGGGTTTCCGGCGGCGGACAGCGCAGCGCGTCCATCGCCTGTTCGAGCTGCGAGTCGATGTCCCAGGCGTTCGCGTGATCCAGCTTCTCCTGGAGCTTGCCCATCTCCTCCATGAGTTCGTCGGAGTAGTCGGTGGCCATGAGCTCGGCGATCTCGTTGAACCGGGCGAGCTGGGCGTAGACGTCGCCGAAGGCGCCCTGCACGTTCTCCAGGACGGTCTTGTCTTCCTCCAGTTCCGGCTCCTGCATCAGGATGCCGACCGAGTATCCGGGGGTCAGGTACGCCTCGCCGTTCGAGGGGGTGTCCAACCCGGCCATGATCTTGAGAATCGTCGACTTGCCCGCGCCGTTGGGGCCGACCACACCGATCTTCGCGCCCGGGTAGAACATCATGGTGACGTCGTCCAAGATGACCTTGTCACCGACGGCCTTGCGGGCCTTCTTCATGGTGTAGATAAACTCAGGCACAACTTCCCTCTCGCTGCGGCAGTGCTCCGGCGGCCGTGGGTGCCTGGGCGGCACCGCAGGCCGCTACCAGTGTGCCCTACCTCCCGCCGCCGGAGCGCCACGCCCGCGGCTAGAACACGGCGTCGGCCGGCTCCTTGTCGTCGAACGCCCCGGCGACCACATCGTCGAATCCGTCGGTCGGCGCGAAATCGCCCGACCCGGCGGTTCCGTCATCGATGGTGGCGGTCATGCCGTCGCCCGCCGAGCCGTCCGACGTCGCTTCGGACCGTGACCCGGCGTCGATCTGGCTGAACCGGCTGAACCGCTTGGCGTAGCCCTGCGAGAGGTCGTGCCCGACGAAGTCCGCCGTGAGTTCGGTGAGCCAGTGCGGCTGTTCGTTCTCGTCGGTGTATTTGCGTTCGGTGACCCGGCCCTGGATCACGACCGGATCGCCGCGCCGCAACGCCTGGGCCACCCCGCGTGCCAGCTTGCGCCAGCACACCACGTTGATGCCGAACTCGCCGACCTGCTTCCACTCCCCCGTTTCGGGGTCCCGCCGGCGGCGATTCGACACCACCCGGAACGTCACGCGATCCGGGTTGTCGGCGCTGCCGACGACCTTGGGATCGGCCACCACATTGCCGGCGATCGTCAGAACTGCTGTGTCGTACATCGTCGGAGTTCCTTTCCTGTGCACCGCGCCCCGGCCCGGTGCCGACGGCGTGAGCCAACGGTCCGTCGGCGTGCCACGCGCGGCAATACGCCGGGGCGGGATGTGGACAGGAATCGGGCAGGTGGACAACTCCGACGGGGGCGGCCGGCTCAGGACCGGGAAGCGCCGTCCCGCTGGGCCAGCGTCGACAGCATCGCGTTGTACGCCACCAGGTCGGCGTCGTGCGTCAGGTCGGCCTTGCGCGCCTCCCGGGCGGCCTGCCGCTCGTCGCTGCGCGCCCATTGCGCCATCAGCGCCAACATCACCACGACCAGCGGAATCTCGGTGAAACCCCAGCCGATGGCGCCGCCGAGTTGTTGGTTCGCGAGCAGGTCGGTGACCCACGGCACCGCGACCCGCGCGAAGTAGTCGGCACCCAGCAGGTGGTGCGAGCTCATCAGTGCCAGCCCGAAGAACGCGTGGAACGGCATCGCCGCGAGCACCAGCGCCAACTTGATCGGCGACGAGAGCTGCCTCGGTGACGGATCGACCCCGATGATCACCCAGTAGTACAGGTAGCCGGTCAGCACGAAATGCACCGTCATGAACAGGTGCCCCGGGTGGGACGAGATCATCACGCTGAACAGGTCCGTGAAGTACAGCGCGTAGAAGCTCGCCACGAACAGCGGCAGCACCACCAGCGGGTGCGTCAAAAATCGCGTGACCGGCGAGTGGACGAATCCGACGACCGCCTCGCGCACTCCCGGCGGGTCGTTCGGCCCGGCGGCCGGCAGCGCGCGCAGCAGTAGCGTCACGGGCCCACCCAGTGCCAGGAAGATCGGCACCAGCATGGCCAGGAACATGTGCTCGATCATGTGCATGGAGAACATGACCTGGCCGTAGGCCGCCATGCCGGACGAGGTGGACCAGAGCAGCGTCACGCAGCCCAGCAGCCAGCCGATGGTGCGTCCCACCGGCCAGGTGTCGCCGCGTCGGCGCAACCGGACCACCCCGGCGATGTACAGCGCCGCCAGCACGATGGCGGCCGTGCCGGCGATCAGATCCAAGCGCCAGAACAGCATCAGGTTGGCCAGACTCGGCTCGCCGGGCAACTCGAAGCCCAGCACCAGGGCGGCGTCGGACGACGGTGCGATGCCGGCGACCGGTGGCGTGGCGGTGCGGCTGAGCGTCGCGGCGACGCCGACCGTGACGGCCATGATCACGACCTCGACGGAGGCCAGCCGAATGAGCGGGCTCGGGTGGCCGTCCCGGATGCTGGGAAGGGTGCGTCGCCGGTGCAGATAGCCGACAACGCCCAGGATCACGAGCAACGCGATCTTCGCGGCGATCAGGCGCCCGTACGCGGTGGACCACATATAGGCAGGGCCCGGGACGCGCAGCATCGCATTGATCACGCCGGACAGGCCGACGGCCACAATGGCGACAAGCGCCAGCGTGGAGTAGCGGTGCGCCACCACGTCGATGTGCTGGATGCGCTGCTTCGCCAACCCGATCAGGGCGATGAGCCCGCCGACCCACAGCGCCGCCCCGAACAGGTGGTAGATCATGCTGTCCACGGCGAAATCGTGATCGGCCGGCTGACCGGCGTGTCCGCCGAGCGCGACGGGCACCAAGGCGAACAGCGCCAACGCCAGCAGCACGAACACCCACCCGATGCGCAGAACCATGCGGGACGCGACCGCGATCACCACCGCGACACCGACGGCGATCAGGGCGGCCCGCGCCGAGGCGAGCACGCTGAGCGCCGTCGACAGGGTGCGCATCTCGACCGCGTCGGCCAGCGACCGGCCGAGCGCATCGGCGACGGTCAACGGAATCAGGGCCAGCCCGGAGGCCGCCCATACCAGCGCAGCGAGCGAGGCAGCGCGAAGGCAGCGGTAGCCACCGACGTCGACGACGCCGGATTTCTGCGGCGGCGCGAGCACCGCGGCGCCCAGCAGCCAGCCGATGGTGACGGCGGACATCAGGTTGAAGAGCCCCGTGACGGCGGGCAGTGCGAGTTGGGTGAACTCGCCCGCGTCGGGCAGGCCCTGCACGATGGCGCGGGCCGGGACGATCGCCGCCAACGCCACGGCGACACACGCTGTGACCAGCGCCGCAGTCGCGACGAGCACGCCCAAGCGCCAGCGTCGGGCCCCGGCGGCGCGGGTCGGCAGGCCGTTCGACTGCGTTGTTACAGGGGAAGCTGGGTCCGGCACGCCCCGAGCCTACGTCGCTTCGACACATCATCGAAGTGCACAGGTGGGCGCTGCGGGCGTTGTCACATCCCTGTCCGGTTTACCCTTGAGGTACTGCTGGGCGCGGCGGCACAGGACCTCCCGCCCGTTGGCGTCGGCGCTCGTAGCTCAGCTGGATAGAGCAGGGGACTTCTAATCCTCAGGTCGCAGGTTCGAATCCTGCCGGGCGCGCTCGAAATTCAGTATTCTCGTTGGGCCAGGTGCTTTTCCGCCCGCGCGGCGACGGACCGGCGCCTGTCGTTTCGCAGGCGCTCGAGCTGCGGGATGAGCCACGCGGACAGTGACGCGTCGGCACGGGACCATTCGGCCAGGATGTCCATCGTGACGTTGAGGACTATCCAGTCCGTCGAGTCCGCGAGGTTGTGCTGCAGCAGATCGGCGGCCCGCCGCGTCTGATCCGCGGTGAGGTCGGCCCGGAGACGGTGCAGCATCTGGGCGACGTGCCACTGCACCGACGGTTGTGCGATTTGTCCGAGATCACCCAGCAGGCGGTCGACGTGCGGCACGAACCACTGCGGTTTCTGTCGGCAGACCTTCTCGAGTGCGTCGCCGACGCGAAGGCGGACGACCTCGTTCGGGTCACCCATCGCCGCAAACAATTCGTCCAGTCGGGACGGATCGGCGAGCACGATGTCGACCACGTCCGGGGTGCGGCCGAGGGAATTCGGGTGACCGCCGGTGAGCATCTCGGCGAATGGCGGAGTCCGTTCCGTCACAGCACCACCACCGAGCGCAGCGAGGTGCCGGTGCCCAACGTCGCCAACGCCGCGTTCACGTCCCCGAGGCCGATCCGCTCCGTGACGAATCCGTCCAGGTTGAGCCGGCCCCTCTTGTACTGGTCGATGAGCATAGGGATGTCCCGACTGGGCAGGCAGTCGCCGTACCACGAGGACTTGAGCGCCCCACCGCGGCTGAACACGTCTGATAGCGGCAGCTCCAGCGTCAACTCCGGGGTCGGCACTCCGACGAGCACGACGCGGCCGGCGAGATCCCGCGCGTAGAACGCCTGCCGGTACGTTTCCGGCCGGCCCACCGCGTCGATGACGACATCCGCGCCGAAGCCTCCGGTCAGCGCGCGGATCGCCTCGACCACGTCTGCATTTGACGAATTCACCGTGTGGGTCGCGCCGAAGCGCCGCGCTTGCTCCAGCTTCGCTTCGTCGACATCGACCGCGATGATCGTCGTCGCCCCGGCCAGCTGGGCGCCCGCGATCGCCGCCGTGCCGACTCCACCGCAACCGATGACGGCAACCGACTCGCCCCGCTGCACCTCGCCGGTGTTGACCGCGGCGCCGATTCCCGCCATGACGCCGCAGCCCAGCAGCCCGACGGCGGCCGCATCCGACTCCTCGTCGATCTTCGTGCACTGGCCGGCGGCCACCAGGGTCTTCTCGGCGAACGATCCGATACCGAGCGCGGCCGACAGCTCCGTACCGTCCTCGAGCGTCATCTTCTGCGCCGCGGTGTGCGTGGCGAAGCAGTACTGCGGCCGGCCCTTCGCGCAGGCCCGGCACCGGCCGCACACAGCACGCCAGTTCAGGATCACGCGGTCCCCCACGGCGAGTTCCGTCACGCCCTCACCCAGAGCGGCGACGCGCGCGGTGGATTCGTGGCCGAGCAGGATCGGGAAGTCGTCGCTGATGCTGCCCTGCTGGTAGTGGTAGTCGGTGCGGCACACGCCGCAGGTCAGCACGTCCACCACGACCTCGCCCGGACCGGGGTCCGGAACGATGACCGTTTCGATCGCCGCCGGCGCGTGCTTCTCCCGCACCACCACGCCCTGCACCCGGTACTCCACGGGGACTCCTCTCGCCGGCTCCGATCCGAAGGCCGGTGGCGACATCACCTGCCCTCGGCCAGGCTATGGGACGTCCCGACCACAGCGCGCGCGAACTCGGCTTCGTGCGGCCGGGCCCGGCGAGGCCTGTCCCGATCGTCGGATCCGGTCGGCCGAGTAACGCGCGCCGAGGCGAGGACCTCATTCCAGCACCCAGTGCGGCGCCTCGGCTGTAGGCAGGTAGCTGCATTCGGAGCCGGTGTGCACGGTGTGCGCGAGGTACAAACCCAGGTCCGGGTCGATTGCGGAAATCCGTCCGATGGCAGTGGAGA
The DNA here is from genome assembly GCA_044463185.1 of Nakamurella lactea. Classification (GTDB taxonomy): domain Bacteria; phylum Actinomycetota; class Actinomycetes; order Mycobacteriales; family Nakamurellaceae; genus Nakamurella; species Nakamurella lactea_A. Next base: position 21,754 of record JBIQMQ010000015.1, read on the forward strand.
TCGCTTTCGTCACGGCGACTCGGGCGCGTTCGACGGAGGATCCCACATGGCGCGAACGACCGTCGAGTCCGGTCGCCGCCGAGAGCTCGGCGAGGACAGCGTCATATTCGCTCTCGAGCACGCCGACGCGGCCCAGATCCGACCACTCACGTGCTTCTGCCAGTTCGGCGTCGAGGTCTGCTATGCGGCTGCGGTATGCGGCCAGCGCCTGCCGGTCGGTCCGCTCGATGGGTGCCTGAACGATGGTGGCGCCCGACGCTGCCAATTCGAGCGCGCCCACCGCGATCCCCGGAGAGGACAGCAATCGGTGCAGGTAGCCGAATCCCTTCAGCGGACGCATCGGTGCGGAGCCGATCATCCACACGCCGTCGGCGGTTCGGCGGAAGTGGCTGCGTTCGTCCCGCCGATGATCGAGCAGTCTGGCGTGCCACCAGGGGCGCCGCCTCGAGGAGGCACTGCAGCGTCAGGAGCCAGTTCACATCGCGCGGCAGGTCATCGAGGTGACGGCCGCGGAAGAGGTGCACCAGGGCCCCGGCGCGGTCGGGGCGATCGGCTCCCATCCAGAACACGGCGGCCTCGGCGATGGTCGTCGCCGAGCCTTCACGAAGCGCGAACTGCTCGCACAGGTCCGCGATCTCGGCTGCGGTGGCGGCATCGCCGGTCTGCCAGGCGCCGTAGCCGCGGGCGGACGCGATCACCATCCAGCCGTCGGCCAGATTCGCATCCGGCTCGGCGGAGCGAGCGGCCGCGATGCGCCCGTCCAGGGCGTCGTTGCGCCCTCGGAGCAGGTCGTACATGAACCGGCGGGTCTCGGCGAAGAACCGCGCCCGCGGTGACTCCTCTGCGAGCACGTCCAGCGCGCGGAGTTGCCGCAGGATCCCCTGCACATCCAGCAGTTCGCAGGCGACCTGGAGTCCCCACAGGTGCGCCTGCAGGCGGGCGAGCGGGTCGAGGACATGCGCGGTCACGTCGTCCAGCCGACCGGCGAGCGACGCCCGCAGCTGAAGCTCGTCGGGGCCCCAGTGCGCGGCCAGCGCGGAATCCAGGCAGTCCGCGAGCAATTCGGGGCGGTTCACGCGGATGGCACGGTCGACCGCCTCGTCGGCGAACGGGACCGCGCGGTCGGCTCGCCCCGAGTATGCCCAGCAACGGGCCAGCGCCGCCGCCACGCGGGCCCGGTCGGCGTCGTCGGTGGTCCGAATCAGCACGTCGTACAGCTCGGCGGGCAGTCGTCCGGGCTCGGTGCCGAACTCCTGTGCCGAGGCGGCGGTGAGCACCGCCTCGGTCCACCTCGTCAGATCGCCGGTCTCGCGGGCGGCGACGATCTCGTCGTCGTGCCTCATTGCGACAACGGTACGACTCTCCGGCGGATCAGCGATACGGCCGCCGCGTGCTCCGCGACGCGCGCTTCGTCCCAGTCGCCGGTGCAGTAGAGACTCAGCTCGGCGATCGAGTCTCGCCGCAGGTCGCACCGCATCTGCTCCCGGCAGTACCAGTTCTGCCCGGCGTCCAGCCAGCGCTCCTCGAACTCGATGGTGAAGCCTCGCTCGGTGCGGTCCACCCGTTCGACCACTACCTTGCCCGGCTGCGGGTGCAGACGTTGCCGTGCCCGGATCAATGCGTCGCCGCCTTCGGTCTGTACCCGCCACCGCGGAAAGGTCAGGTCGGCGAACACGTCGTCGGTCACCAGGCCGGCCGGCGCTTCGCCGCTCTCCAACCACCTGACAAGCCGCGCGACGGCCATGCCGACGTCGGACAGCGTGGTTGTCACGACGCTTCCGCCATGTTCTTCTCGATCACGGCCATGGTCGCGCGCAATTCCGCGGTCGGGCTGAACTCGGTGACCGAGGTGCCCGCCGACAGCAGCGGCAGATGCCCCGGCCGCGCGTAGTAGGCATCGCCTGCCCGGAACGTCTCCATCGCGTCCGCGTACCGGAAGGTGATTTCGCCGGATGTGACCACACCCCAGTGCGGGCACTGGCAGCGGTCGTCGGGAAGGCCCACGAACAACGCCGCCGGGTCGATCTCTTGCGTGTAGGTCTCGTAACCCACGGTGTAGCCGCCGAGTTCGGCGTACTGGGCCTTCATTTCGGGAATGTCGAGGGCAACCGGGATGGTCGCCGGGTTCGCTCCGGGCATGGTTTCCTCCAAAGTCGGTTGAGGACTGCTGACACTCCTGCTGCGTGAATCTCGGCGTCACACCCGTTCCGCGGATCGCCGCCATGTGCACCGGCAGCGTCACGAGGCGCGGGCCGTACGGTTCCGCACGGCGGAAGGCGCCCGGCCGCGCCGTCACGGCTCGTCAGTACAGTTCGATCGAGAGAGCTTTGGAGGCAGGTATGACGCAGTCCACGCGCGAGGCGTACATCGTGGGCGGGGCACGCACCCCGATGGGTCGGTATGGCGGGGTGCTTGCTGCGGCGCGCCCGGACGACCTCGCCGCGCTGGTGATGCGCACCGCGGCGGCGCGGGCAGGCATCGCCGATCCCGGGGAATTCGACGAGGTGATCTTCGGCGCGGCGAACCAGGCCGGCGAGGACAATCGCAATGTGGCCCGGATGGGGCTGCTGCTGGCTGGGTTCCCGGTATCCGTCCCGGGTGTGACGGTGAATCGTCTGTGCGCCTCCGGCCTGACCTCGGTCGCGACCGCCGCCTCGATGGTGCGGGCCGGGGACGCCGACCTGGTGCTGGCCGGCGGCGTGGAGTCGATGACGCGCGCCCCGTGGGTGATGGCCAAGCCGGAGAAGGCGTTCGCCAAGCCCGGTGACACGTTCGACACGTCGATCGGGTGGCGGTTCGCCAACCCGCGTTTCTCGGACGTGGATGGCGGCGAAGCGACGTTCTCGATGCCGCAGACGGCGGAGAAGGTCGCCGAGATCGACGGGATTTCGCGCGAGGACGCCGACGCCTTCGCCCTGCGGTCCCACCAGCGGGCGGTGGCCGCCATTGACGACGGCCGCTTCGCCGCGGAGATCGTCCCGGTCGAGGTCACCACCGGCCGCGGCCGCCACGCCGAGACCCACATCGTCGACACCGACGAGGGCCCGCGGCGCGACACCAGCCTGGAGAAACTGGCGAAGCTGCCGTCGGTGGTCAAGCCCGGCGGCGTCGTGACGGCGGGGAACGCGTCGCCGCTCAACGACGGCGCCGCGGCCGTGATCGTCGCGTCCGCCGAGGCCGTTTCGCGCCTGGGTCTCACCCCGCGCGCCCGGGTGGTCGCCTCCGCGGCCGCGGGCGTGGCCCCGTCGGTCATGGGTCTCGGTCCGGTGCCCGCGACCCAGAAAGTATTGAAGCGATCCGGCTGGGCACTGGACTCGATCGGCGCGGTGGAGCTCAACGAGGCGTTCGCGACGCAGTCGCTGGCCTGCGTCCGGCGGCTGGGCCTGGATCCGGACGTCGTCAACAACGACGGCGGCGCCATCGCGCTCGGTCACCCGCTGGGCTGCTCCGGCACGCGCATCCTGATCACGCTGCTGGGTCGGATGGACCGGGAAGGCGCCGACCGCGGTCTGGCCACCCTGTGCGTGGGGGTCGGTCAGGGCGTGGCGATGCTCGTCGAGAAACCGTAGCGACCCGGCGCAGCGGCCGCGCGCGGCCGCGGGCTGCGTCATACCCGTCGTCCCAACCACTGCCCCACCGGCTGCCGGGGTAAGTGGCGCACCGTCGGCTCGCACGCAAGACTGGACGCGATCGGGCAACAGGACGGCGGAAGGGCGACGCGGCGATGACGGCGACACTCGGTAGTTTCGTGGCGGG
>JBIQMQ010000016.1:0-20360 GCA_044463185.1 Nakamurella lactea
TGCGGTGCTGCACCAGGAAGCACACCGAGCAGGTGAACTCGTCGGCCTGCTTCGGAACGACGCTCACGGTGAGCTCTTCACCGGACAGGTCGGCGCCGGGCAGCTCGAAGCTCTCGGCGGTGTCGCCCTCGTCGACATCGACGACGGAAGATTGGACGTCCTTGCGGCGCGACTTGAGTTCCTCGAGCGAGTCCTCGCTCACATCATCCGATTCGCTGCGGCGCGGAGCGTCGTAATCGGTGGCCATCGGCATTCCTTTACTTCGGTGGTTTCCATCGGCTCTGCGGTGCGGTAGTACCCGGATCGCGTGATGATTCCGCGACCGGGCGACTGTGCACCTCGCTTCCTAACGCACGCGCACGTGAATTTGTGCCCGGGTCGCACCACCTTCCGGCCCTGGCGGAGAGGTCCGGCGCAATACGGTGCGGCCAGCAGGGTAGCTGATCGGCGGGCGGCGGCAACAGCCGGGTCTCGGATGCGGCGCGTTCGGCGCGGCCGACGGTGCCGCACGCTGCGGAGATGGGCGTATCGCGCCGCGGGCGACGATGCGTGACGCCGCGGAGGGCGCGCCCCGCGGTAGGCTTGGCGGTCGCGGATCGAAGCGCGCCGCGCGTCGGCTCCGCCGCTGGCAGCGCCGCCGCGCCCAGTTTGCCGTCCTGCCGTCGAGGAGGTCTCCGACCGGTGAGCCTGGACTCCGCACCGCCCTACCGGCGGCGTACCCGCTGGCCGGTCCTGGTCATCATCGGTGTGCTGCTGATCGGCGCCGTCGTGATCTGGACGCAGCTGCTCAAGCCGGTCGCGGCCGCGGAATCGGGCTGCAATCCGCCCGGCGCGGTGCCCGAGACGTCGACGGCGGCGAGCTCCGCGACCGCGTCGACGCCGGCGAGTCGCACCGCGACGTCCACCTCCCAGTCGGTCACGACCACCCTCGGCACGTTCACCACGCCGGACAGTCTCGCGGACACCCGGCCGGCCGATCCCGGCAGCGTGCCGCTCACCGTCTACAACGCCAGCACCATCACCGGCCAGGCCAAGACGGTCACCGACGAACTGCGGGCCGCCGGCTTCAGCGCCATCGGCCAACAGCAGAACGATCCCCTCTACCCCGCCGCGGACCTGCGCTGCTACGGCGAGATCCGCTACGGCTACGCCGGTCTCGCCGAGGCCCGCACCACGCTGATCGTCGCGCCGTGCGCGCAACTCGTCCTGGACGACCGGTTGGACAACAGCGTCGACCTGGCGCTGGGCCGGCTCTACCAACTCACGCCCATCACCGACGAGATCACGAAGCAGCTCGCCGATATCAAGAACGCTTCGGCGCCGCCACCGGTGATCGAGGGGCAGACCGTGTCCGTCCGGTCGCTGCCGCCCATCCCGCCGCTGCCCGACCGCAGCGGCTGCCCGGCCTGATCGACCGGCGCCCGGCGGAGCCGACCGGCGGCAGGCTTCGCGGCCGTCGCCCGGCGTAAGGTGTGCCTGCGGTCTCACCGTCACCGGCCCGTACCAACCGTCAGGAGCGCTTCACCGTGGCCCACCGCCCTTCCCACGCCATCGGCATCGACATCGGCGGAACCGGCATCAAGGCCGCCCTGGTCGATCTCGACAACGGTTCGCTCGTCTCGGACCGGTTCCGGCTGGACACCCCGCACCACTCGACGCCGCCCGCCGTCGCCGAGACCGTCGGCGCGGTCGTCAGCCAGATCGGCGATGCCGGCGCGGACCTGCCGGTGGGCGTCACCTTCCCCGGCGTCGTGATGCACGGAACGGTGAAGACCTCCGCCAACATGCACCCGTCGTGGGTGGACACCTCGCTGGTCGACACGCTCGCGCCCGTACTGCCCAGCGTGCCGTACACGCTCAACGACGCGGACGCCGCCGGCCTTGCCGAGGTGCGCTACGGCGCCGGTGAGGGCCGCGACGGGCTCATCATCATGGTGACGCTGGGCACCGGCATCGGCACCGCCCTCATCTATGACGGAGTCCTCGTGCCGAACGCCGAACTGGGGCATATCGAAGTGGACGGGCACGACGCCGAATCCCGCGCGTCGGCGTCCGCACGCGAGCGCCGAAACATGAGCTGGGAGAAGTGGGCAGGCAAGGTACAGAAGTATCTCCGGAAGTTGGAGGACGTGCTCTGGCCGGACCTTTTCATCATCGGCGGGGGTGTGTCGAAACGGCCGGAGCAGTGGTTCGACCTGATCGACACGCGCACTCCGAAGGTCATCGCTACGCTCGTCAACAACGCCGGCATCGTGGGGGCCGCCCTGGCAGCGTCCCGCGGCGTGCGGCACTGAGGGCCGCACGGGTCGCAGTGCGCCGTTACACTGAAACGGTCGGCCCGGCTGGCCGACCACATCTCGACACGGTCCACCACCGCGTGAATCCTTAAGGCAGCGTCACAGTGTGCGTCGCGGCGACGCGTGCGGCGGCGGCATCCGGCAGCGAAAGGGCTTTGAGTGGCAGGGGCAGCAGCATCTTCCCGATCAGCATCGACTCGTCCAGTCGGATCGTCGCGTTCCACACGGGCCGCGGCCGACGACACCGCCGTCCGCGCGAAGACCCCGGTCGCGGCGCCCAAGGCGGTGCCGTCGGGGAAGCCGGAGGGCAAGGCCCCGGCGGCCAAGAAGGCAAAGCCGAGCGCCGCGAAGGGCAGCACCACGACGAAGGTGTCGGCCGCCGCCGGCGCCGCGGCGCCCGCCAAGCCGGCACGTGCGAAGTCCGCGGGTGCCGCTGGCCGCGCCGCGACGGCGACGAAGCCCAAGACCGATCCGGCCGCCGACACCGATGAGGCGGACCTGGACGCCGAGGACATCGATCTGGCCGAACTCGCCGAGGTCGAGGCCGACGACGCGGCGGCGCCGACACAGACCGGCGGCCCCACGGCCGCCAAGAGCGGCGGATCCGACGAGTTCAGCTGGGACGAGGACGAGGAGTCCGAAGCCCTCAAGCAGGCCCGCAAGGACGCCGAGCTGACCGCGTCCGCGGACTCGGTGCGCGCCTACCTGAAGCAGATCGGCAAAGTCGCCCTCCTCAACGCCGAAGAAGAGGTCTCCCTGGCCAAGCGCATCGAGGGCGGACTGTACGCCGTCGAGTGCCTGCGGCGGATCGCGGAGAGCGGCGAGAAGATCTCCACCCAGTACCGGCGCGATCTGAACTGGGTCAAGCGCGACGGGGAACGGGCCAAGAACCATCTGCTCGAGGCCAACCTGCGCCTGGTGGTGTCCCTCGCCAAGCGCTACACGGGCCGCGGCATGGCGTTCCTCGACCTCATCCAGGAGGGCAACCTGGGCCTGATCCGGGCGGTCGAGAAGTTCGACTACACCAAGGGCTACAAGTTCTCCACGTACGCCACCTGGTGGATCCGGCAGGCGATCACCCGCGCCATGGCCGACCAGGCGCGCACTATCCGCATCCCGGTGCACATGGTGGAGGTCATCAACAAACTCGGTCGCATCCAGCGCGAGCTGCTGCAGGACCTCGGTCGCGAACCCACGCCGGACGAGCTGGCCAAGGAAATGGACATCACGCCGGACAAGGTGCTCGAGATCCAGCAGTATGCCCGGGAGCCCATCAGCCTGGACCAGACCATCGGCGACGAGGGAGACAGCCAGCTCGGCGATTTCATCGAGGACTCCGAGGCCGTCGTCGCCGTCGATGCGGTGTCGTTCACCTTGCTGCAGGACCAACTGCAGTCGGTACTGCAAACCCTGTCCGAGCGAGAGGCCGGCGTCGTGCGCCTGCGGTTCGGGTTGACCGACGGCCAGCCGCGCACGCTGGACGAGATCGGCCAGGTGTACGGCGTCACGCGCGAGCGGATCCGCCAGATCGAGTCGAAGACGATGTCGAAGCTGCGCCACCCGTCACGCTCCCAGGTGCTCCGCGACTACCTGGAGTAATCCGACCGCGACGCCGGACGATCATGACCGCGAGCAACACCATCACGGCGCCCGTGGCCAGCAGTACCAGCGCAACGGCGAGCGTCGAACGCAGGTAGTAATCGACGACCGTCGGGATGACGATGAGCGCGGCGACCGCGCCCACGACGACGATCCCGACGTTGCCGAGCGCGATCGCGGCCGCCAGGATCATCAGCACCGGAAGGACCCCGATCCACGGGGCCCGGGCGGTCGACGACATCACGACGGCGCTGATGGTGAGGCCGATCGCGGATAGCCCGATCCCCCAGTCCCGCTGGCCCGCCGCGGCCGCCCAAGCGCCAGCCCGCGGTGTCGGTGTCGGCGATGCCGATGCGAGCCACCGGCCGAGCCCGGGGAGCAACCCGCGCCAAGCGGCCAGCCCCCACGCCAGCGCCACCGCTGCCATCAAGAATCCGACAACGACCGCGGAGGTGCGCTCCGGGTGCGCCAGGCACACGGCGAAGAACTCGACGGCACCGAACGCGGCAGCATGCTGAAGCGCCGCGCGATGCATCAACCACAGCGACACCGCATAGATCGCGGCACCGCCGCCGACCACCATCAGCCGCGAATCGTCGGCGATGGACGGCACGTCGACGAGCACCACCAGCAGACCGATCCAGGTGGCCACGGAGACGAACCACACGGTCGCCCGCACGCGCACACCCACGTCGCCAAGCCGGCGCGGTATGGCCATACCGGCGATGAGCAGCAGCGCCGTCGCCGCCGCCGGAATGGCGATGTGCGTCGCGCGGTCGAACCGGTCCCAGTAGCCGAACACCACGATGACCAATGCCGCGGCGATCACCGCGCCGCCGACGTAGGCCAGCGCCTCGACCACCACAGACCGGCGCGGGGAGGGGCCCGTGCCGTAATGTTCCGCCTCCCACCGGGTGATCCGCTCCGCTTGCTCCGCATCGATCAGGCCGGCCGCGGCCCACTCCGCGAGGCGATCCTGCAGGCGCGCCCCGGGGTCCGCCCCCTGCCGCGTGGACGGCGACGGCTCCCGATCGACCACGTCCGCGACGGCGTCGTCTGTGCTCATATCGGAATCGTCACAGACCGCGACCGCCGTGGCCAGAGCCATTGGTCCCGACGGCCGTCGACACCGGTCGGCCGCGACGCGCGAAGAGCACCAGCGAAGGCCGATCGCGGCCGGTCCACCGCCGACAGCCAGTCGGCGCAGCTTTACGCGCTCGGCGAAACCGGCACCGACAGCCTGGGCGCTCGGGCACGATATGGGTGTCACGATTTGAATGCAAAACGTGAAACTCGGGAACAACACCCGGCGCGTGGGCGTCGGATGGGGTAGAACGCTCTTACCCCGGCGCACGGACGCTTCGGGTGTCGCCACCTTTTCGGTGGCGGTCAGATGGGAGGACGACATGACCGGAACTTTGATGAGCTCGGCAACCCTGACCGCCGCCGATCGCTGCGACCGCTGCGGTGCGGCCGCAGCCGTCCGGGTCGTACTCGCCAATGGCGGGGAGCTGTTGTTCTGCGGGCACCATGCCAACGAGCACGCCGCCCGGCTGGAAGAGTTGGCCGCCGTGATCCACGACGGTCGCACCGCTAGCTGATTCGCGCGGGGTAGGCACGACGAGGCCGGGACGGCGCTACAGCAGACCCAGCAGATGATCGCGACGGCGCTCCAGCAGATCGGCGCTGGCCGCCGCTGAGGGGGGGCCGGGCACCGCTCGGCGCAGCCGGGCATGCACGGCGGCGTGCGGTTCGCCGGTACGCGCAGCAAGCCGGCCCACCAACTGGTGCACCTCGCGGCGCAGGTCGGCCGCTTGCCGCCAGGCGGGGGCGGGCCCGTCCGTGCCGGTCTGCGCTAATTGGTCAGCCTCCGCGCGCCCCTGGGCGGCCCGTCGGCGCAGCTCCGAGTCGCGTTGCGCCAGCAGCGCCGCCGTCTGTTCCGCCGTGAGCAGGCCCGGTATGCCCAGGAACTCCTCGTCGTCCACCGACAGCTCGTACCCGCGCGGCCCGGCCGTCGCCGTCACCGCATGCCCGGACGCGAGGACGTGGGCGAAGGACGCCTCCGAACCGAGTGATTCGATGGGTCCGTCCCCGCCCGGCTCGGCCTCGGCCGGAAGGTCCAGCGGGTCCAGCCCGTCCTCGTCCACCGCGCGCGCCGGCGGCATGACGACGGCGTTGCGGTCGGACTCCATCTCGGCGGCCAGCGCGAGCAGCGGGCGCACCGCCGGCAGGAACACGGTCGCCACCTCCCGCGGTCCGCGGGACCGCACCACCCGACCCACCGCCTGGGCGAAGAACAACGGCGTGCGGTAGTTCGTCATCCACGCCAGGCACGCGGCCCGCGGGATGTCCACACCCTCGGAGATCATGCGCACGCACACCGCCATGCGGGTCGTGGACCCGCGGAACCGGTCGATCTTTTTCGAGGCCTTCGGGTCGTCGGACAGGATCAACGCCGGCCGCTCGCCCGTGATCGACGCGGCCAGCTTCGCGTAGGCGCGGGCCGATTCCTGGTCGCTGGCCAGCAGGATGCCGGCCGCGTCGGGCATCCCGGCGCCGCGGAGCTGCGTGAGCCGTTCGTCCATCGCGGCGATCACGTGCGGCACCCAGCCCCCGGCCGGATCCAGCGCGGTGTGCCACGCCGCGGCCTCCACCGACGCCGTCCCCGCCTCGGACAGCGACGCCGCGATCACCTCGCCGGCGCTGTTGCGCCACCGGGACACCCCGGTGTATGCCGCGAAGACGACGGGCCGCACCACACGGTCGGCCAGCGCCTCCGCGTAGCCGTAGGTGTAGTCGGCCAGCGAGGTCACCACGTCTCCGTCGGCGTGCGGGGTGATGTCGTAGCGCACGAACGGGATGCGCTCGTCGGCGCGGGTGCGGAACGGGGTGCCGGTGAGCGCCAGCCGGCGGGTCGCCTCGTCGAACGCGACGGCGATCGCGTCGCCCCAGCTCAGGCCGTCGCCCGCGTGGTGGATCTCGTCGAGCACCACGAGGGTCTGCTTCGCCCGGGAGCGCCCGGCGTGCACGGCGGGCTTTCCGGCCACCTGGGCGTAGGTGGTGACGTACCCGTGCGTGCCGTCGCGCACCCGGCCGTCGGCGTTGCTCAGGTTCGGATCAAGCACCAGGCCGACCCGCCCGGCCGCATCGGCCCATTGGGTGCGCAGATGGTCGGTCGGGCAGACCACGATCACCCGCTGCACCAGCCGCTTCGCCAGCAGGTGCTGGGCGACGGCCAACGCGAACGTCGTCTTGCCGGCGCCCGGGGTCGCGGTGACCAGGAAGTCCTTGGCATCGGAGTCGAGATACTGCGCCAGCGCCGCCTGCTGCCAGGGCCGCAGCCTGCCGCCTCCGGGCGCGGTCGCACCCTTCGCCGCTGACACCAGGCGCCCACTCCCCCGCACACTCGAGATCACCAACCGGCAAGTCCGCGACCGGGCCGCCGTGACGGCGACCGGGCGGCAGCGCCGATCCGGCCCGAGGAGGGACGAAACGAGACGCGTATCGAGATTACGTCACCGGCTGGCGCCGGCCAGCCGCCGGCCGGTGCGAGTCGCAGACGCCGGTCACATCTTCGTCGCGGACAGGGTGTCGGCTTCCCGGCAGGACGCCGGACAGGCATGCTGGCCAGGTGGACACCCCCCGTGACGACTCCGAGGTGCGGCAGGCGCCGCACACCGGTGCGAGCCTCGGGGAGCGATCGGCGGCACCGGACACCGGCGGCAGCCGCGGGCTGCGTCATACCCGCAAGGTCTCCGCCTTCGGCGCCCGCGAAATACTGCCGTGGCCCTACCCGGGCACCGGGGGCATTCCCGCCGTCCGCGAGGTGCCGCCGCATCGCGTGCGCGCCGTGATCGGCCGCACCCTCGGCAAGGCCTGGACCGATTCGCTGTTCCGGCTGAGCGCCGAAGGCGCGTTCTGGTCGGCGCTGTCCACCGCGCCCCTGCTGCTGGCGCTGCTGGGTCTGGTCGGGTTCGTGGGCCACTGGTTCGGGCCGGAGGCCATCGACGCCGTGCAGCAGCAGGTGCTCACCGTGATGCACGGCGTGTTCTCCTCCGAGGTGGTCGACAACCTGCTGGAGGAGAACGTGTCGGCCATGCTGCACAGCGGGCAGGCCGACCTGGTGTCCGTGGGTTTCTTCATCAGCCTGTGGGCCGGCTCGTCGGCGATCTCGTCGCTGGTCGAGTCGATCACCATCGCCTACGGCCAGTACGAGGTGCGCCACCCGGTGACCGAGCGACTGTTCGCGCTGGGCCTGTACCTGCTGGCGTTGATCGCCGGCACCCTGACCCTGCCGCTGCTGGCGGTCGGCCCCGAGGTGGTGATCCGCGCCCTGCCGTCGGCGATCAGGACGCAGGCCGCCGACCTGATCACCGTGTTCTACTACCCGGCGCTGGCCGTGGCGCTGGTGCTGATCCTGGCGACGCTGTACAAGGTGGCGCCGCGGCACAAGCACCCGTGGCGGCGCGGCATCCCGGGGGCGGTGCTGGCCGCGGCCGTGTTCGTGGTGGCGTCCATGGGGCTGCGCATCTACGTGTCGTATGTGTACACGCACGGCCTGACCTATGGCGCGCTGGCGACGCCGATCACGTTCCTGCTGTTCTACTACATGATGTCGCTGGCGATCGTGCTGGGCGCGCAGTTCAACAACGCCACGCTCGAGTACTACCCGGCCCGGATCTCGCGCCGGGAACAGCGCAAGTGGCGGCGGTACGAGGACGCGGCCGACCACGCGCCGTCCCTGGACAGGCGACCGGCCGATACGGATTCAGGCATGTCGGCCGCTACGGATCCGGGCACGCCGGCCGCTACGGATCCAGGCACGCCGGCCGCGCCGCACAGGCCCACCGTGCCGGGGGCCCGGCCCTCGGTCGCTCAGTCGCCGGGCAGCGACCGGTAGATCCGCTCGCAGTCGGGGCACACCGGCGAGCCCGGCTTCGCCGACTTGGTCACCGGGAAGACCTCGCCGCACAGCGCCACGACATGCGTTCCCGTCACGGCGCTCTCGACGATCTTGTTCTTCTTCACGTAGTGGAACATCTCCGGGGCGTTGTCGGTGGTGGTATCCGCCGGCCGCTCCAGCACATCGGTCGATGGTGCACTCATCGCTCACGCCTCCGCACGTCGTCGCTCGCCGCCTCGAGCGAGGCCGAGCGTCAGTATTCCAGCCCAGTATTCCATCAGGGCCGCCGCAGCGCCCCAGAACGTCGTGGGAGCCGGGCCGCCGCCCCGAAGACCGCCGGGTATGACGCCGTCCTCGGCTCCCTACCGGTCGCCGCCGGTCTCGGTCTCGCCGTCGATCACGTCGGCGGGCGGACCGGTCACAGCCCGCTGGTCGTTGACCACACCGCGACGCGCTCGCCGCTTCGTGCGCGCGGGTCCGTCGTTGGCGATCAGCACGGCCATCCACGGCAGCGGGATCGACATCAGGATGATCAGCAGCGCCAACCAGGGCGTGCGGTAGAACACGACCGCCAGCACCAGGCACGGCAGCCGCATGGCCATCATGATGACGTAACGCTTCCGCCGGGACCGGAACTCGTCGTCGTACGACGGGCGCGCCTCGGTGATCACGTTCACGTCGCCGTGGCCCCTGCCCCGGCCGCCGTGCGGCCAGTGCGTGCTCGCGGTGCTGCGCCCGCCGTCTGCCACGGTGTGTCCTCTCGATCGGCGATCGCTCCGTCCCTGTCACGGTACCGCGGGTCACCGTCACCGAACCGTGCCACCCGCACCCGATACGCTGCGGTGGATGACTCCCCCGGACGCGCCGCTCACGGACCTCGACGCCGTCGACGCACTGCGCCGCGACGCCGACACGGCCGGGTACGACGCCGAGCACGTTCCGCAGCTTCTCGGCGCGGATGCGCACAACGCCCTGGGCCGCGGCCACCGCTGGCCGGCGCTGCACGTCACGGCGCGCGCGGCGGCCGCGGGGTCGCCGCTGGCGACGCTGACCCGGCTGTTTCTGCTGGGCACCACCGAGCCCGCGGATGCGGCCGGTGCCGCGTTGCCGTCGCTGGGCCTTCCCGGCGCGCTGCAGTGCGGCCTGTTGGAGGACGCCGGTCCCGGCCTGGTGCGCGCGGCGGTGGACATCCGGCCGCACGCCGACGACCAGCGCTCGTATTTGGTGGTGTCGGACTTCGACGCGGACGACCGGCCCGGCCCGGTGCGTCCCGACCATGTGCTGGGCATCGGGGCGGCCTCGGTGACGCTGGCCCGGATGGTGATCCGTCGGCCGGTGGGCCGCGTGCTGGATCTGGGCACCGGATGCGGCATCCAGGCGCTGCATTGCGCGGCGCACAGCGACGAGATCACCGCGACCGACACGAATCCGCGGGCGCTGGCGCTGGCCGCGGCCACCGCCCGCCTGAACGGACAGGTGTGGGCTCTGCGCCGCGGCTCGCTGTTCGAGCCGGTGGCCGGCGAGGTGTTCGACCTGATCGTGTCGAATCCGCCGTTCGTGATCTCCTCCGGCGCACAGCGCTTCGAATACCGCGACTCGGGCCTGGCCGGCGACGAGCTGTGCCGCCGGCTGGTGGCGGGGCTCGCCGATCACCTGGCGCCCGGCGGCACGGCGCAGCTGCTGGCGAACTGGATGATCCGTGGCGACGGTGACTGGCGGTGGTCCGTCGGCCCCTGGGTCGCCGAGAGCGGCTGCGACGGCTGGGTGGTGCAGCGGGAGGTGGCGCGCCCCGCCGAGTACGTGTCGCTGTGGCTGCAGGACACCGGGGAGGCGCTCGGCGCCGATGTGCAGGCGACGCAGGCCCTGGCCGGGGAATGGCTCGACTATTTCGCCAGCGAGGGCGTGACCGGCATCGGTATGGGGTCGATCACGTTGCGCAAGCCGCACCCCCGCGCGGCGCGCACCCCGGACGTCGTCTTCGACGAAATGACCGGCGCGGGCGACATCCTCACCGGCCCGGAGGTCGACGCGTTCCTGGCGCGCCGCGCCTACCTGGCCGAGCGCAGCGACACCGATCTGATGCGGGCCACGTTCTCGCTGCCGGCCGACGACCTGTTGGAGCAGAGGCTGTTGCCCACGCCGTCCGGCTGGAACCCGGTGCTGCGCATGCTGCACCGGCCCGGCGGGCCGGGCGCCTCGGTGCAGCTCGACGAGTGGGGGCAGGCGCTGTTCGGCGGTTTCACCGGCGCAGTACCGCTCAGCACCCAGGTGGAGCTGCTGGCCGCCGCGCACGGGCTGGACGCCGGCGCGCTCGCCGCGGCCGTCCTGCCCGCCGTCCGCACGGCGATCTCGCGGGGTCTGCTGCACCCCGTCGAGCTCAGCTGACCCGTCCCGGCTCGCACCACGAGCCCGAGCCCCGACACGCATGGGCGGGGCCCGTGCGACGCATCCCACATCGACGCCCGTCGACTCACATGCCGTTCGCATGGCGGTCGTATCGGATACCCGGACCCGCCCCCGATGCTGGGGGAGAAACGGTCGCGAATGGGTATAGGAGTCTGTGCCGCCGATTCCGTGCCTGGCCGCCGAGGAGTCCCGCGTCGTGCAACCGGCGGCGCCCGCGGGACGTCTTGGGAACGAAACGACCGCGTCACGCGTTGGTACTGATGTCGCACAGCACGCCAACCCACGGCAGCGGCGATGGAAGGGAGCAGGACATGGCAACCTCCGACACGGTCATGGAGCAGTCCACCGACACCGCGGCTGCCCGGACCCGGCAGGCGAGCGATGATCTCGACGCCCAGGGGCCCGCGGCGGATCTTGTACGCGTCTACCTCAACGGGATCGGCCGTACCCAGTTGCTCACGGCGGCCCAGGAGGTCGAGCTGGCCAAGCGCATCGAAGCCGGCGTCTTCGCCCAGTACAAGCTGGAGACGGAGAAGCGGCTGTCGGCGCGTCGGCGGGCGGACCTCAAGCTGGTCGTGCGCGACGGCAACCGCGCCCGCAACCACCTGCTGGTCGCCAACCTGCGGTTGGTCGTCTCGCTGGCCAAGCGGTACACCGGCCGCGGTATGCCGCTGCTGGATCTGATCCAGGAGGGCAACCTCGGGTTGATCCGCGCCGTCGAGAAGTTCGACTACACCAAGGGTTTCAAGTTCTCCACGTACGCCACCTGGTGGATTCGTCAAGCGGTGTCCCGAGGCATGGCCGATCAGGCACGGACCATCCGCCTGCCCGTGCACCTGGTGGAGCAGGTGAACAAGCTGTCCCGGCTTAAGCGCGAGCTGCACCAGCAGCTCGGGCGGGACGCGACGCTCGACGAGCTGGCCGAGGAGTCCGGCATTCCGGCGGACAAGATCTCCGACCTGCTCGACCACGCCCGCGACCCGGTGAGCCTGGACATGCCGGTCGGCACCGACGAGGAAGCGCCGCTGGGCGACTTCATCGAGGACACCGAGTCGGTCTCGGCCGAGTCGGCGGTGGTCACGGGCTTCATGCACCGCGATATCGACAAGGTGCTGCACACGCTGGACGCCCGGGAGCGGGACGTGGTGCGGATGCGCTACGGCCTGGCCGACGGCCGGCCGCGCACCCTCGACGAGATCGGCCGCACCTTCGGCATCTCCCGGGAACGGGTGCGCCAGATCGAGCGTGACTCGATGATGAAGCTGCGCTCCGACGACCGATCCGAAGTGCTGCGGGAATACGCGAGCTGACGGCCCGCGAAGGCCTGAAAGGTATGACGCCGCCCTCGCCGAGGGCGGCGTCATACGCGTTCCGGGAGTCCTTTCGCCGGCGACCTACCGCAGCCGGCGGCGTTCGTCGAGCGGCGCCGGCGGCGGGCCGATCCGGCCGGTGACGCCGGTCACCGTGCATCCGGTGGTGCCGACCAGCACCGGCCGCAGCCGCAGCGCCCGCAGCTCCGGCAGGTCGTCGGCCAGCGCGGAGAGCCTCGTGGCCAGATCGACCAGCGGGGCACGATCCACCGGGCCGGTGCCCCGGTAGCCGTCCAGCAGCGGCGCGGCGCGCGGCGCGTCGATGAGCTCGCGGGCGTCACGATCGGTGAGCGGCACGGCCCGGTAGGCGCGGTCGTCGAAGAGTTCGGTGGCCACGCCGCCCAGTCCGAACGAGACCAGCGCCCCGAACGACGGGTCGGCGGTGACGCCGAACACCGCCGTCGCCACCCGCTCGGCCGGCGGCACGGCGCGCTGCACGTACACCTGCGGCCCGGTCGCGGCGGCGAGTTCGGTGTACGCCGAGGCGACCGCCGGCGCGTCGGGCAGATCCAGCCGGACCCCGATGCGGTCCTCGCGATGCCGCAGCGACTCATCAGTGGCCTTCAGTACCACCGGGAAACCGAGCCGCGCCGCCTGCGCCACGGCCTCGTCCCGGCTGGTGATTGGCGCGAACTCCGCGACCGGGATCCCGTAGCAGGCGAGCAGGCCCACCAGTTCGGCGTCGGACATCAGCCTCTCCCCGCGCTCCGGGTGCATGGCAGCGACCAGCTCGCGGGCCGCCCGCGGATCGATCCCGGCCGGCCGGCGCACCTCCCCCGCCGGCACGGCCAGCCAGTCGGCGTAGTCGACGGCGGCCGCCAGGGCGGCCACCGCGCGCTCCGGCGACGGGTAGCTGGGCACCGACCCGCGGCCCGCCGACTCCCCCGGCCCGGGCACCGCCAGATGCTCCGGAATACCTTCCACGGCCAGGAACGTCGACAGCACCGGCACGCCGGAGCCGGCCACAGCGGTGCGCAGCGCCTCCGCGTGCGCGGCGCCGTCCATGGCGACGGGGGGCACGAACACCACCAGGACGGCGCCGACCCCGGAGCCGGCGGCGCGACGGGCGGCGGCGGCCATCTCCTCCGGCCCGACCGATGCCCCGAGGTCGACGGGCGCGCCGCCCTCGACGGCGAGGCCCGCGTCCAGGCATGCGTCCAGCGCGAGCAGGCCGAGGGCCGTCGAGTTGCCGATGATCGCGACGCTGCGTCCGGTGGGCAGCGGCTGGCAGGCCAGCAGCAGGGCCACGTCGAAGGCCGCGGACAGGGTGGGCGTGCGGATCACCCCGGACTGGGTGAACAGCGAGGCGACCGCGGCGTCCGACATCGGTGTGGCCGTGTAGCTCAGCCCGCGCGGGACCAGTGCGTGCCGGCCTGATCTGACGGCGATCACCGGCTTGCGCCGGGCCAGCGAGCGGGCCAGCCGCGCGAACTTCCGCGGGTTGCCGAACGACTCCAGGTACAGCAGCACCACCTCGGTGCCGTCGTCGGTGTGCCAGTACTGCAGCAGGTCGTTGCCGGAGACGTCGGCCCGGTTGCCGGCCGACACGAACGAGGACAGACCCAGCCCGCGGGCGGCGGCGTCGGCCAGGATGGCGATGCCCAGCGCCCCGGATTGGCAGAAGAAGCCGACCCGGCCGAACCGCGGCACCACCGGGGCCAGCGTGGCGTTGAGGCGCACCGCCGGGTCGGTGTTGACGATGCCCAGGCAGTTCGGCCCCAGCACGCGCATGCCGGCGCCGCGGGCCAGGCTGACCAGCCGATGCTGCGCGGCCGCGCCGTCGCCGCCGGCGTCGGCGAAGCCGGCGGTCACCACGACCAGTCCGTACACGCCCTTGGCCCGGCACGCGCGCACCACCTCGTCGACGCTGTCGGCCGGCACCGCAACCACCGCCAGATCGACGTCGTCGGGGATGTCGGTGACCGTGGGATAGGCCCGCACCCCCTGCACGGCGACGGCGTCGGGGTTCACCGGGTAGACGGGTCCGGTGAACGAGCGGAGCAGGTTCACCAGCATGGCGTGACCGAGCTTGGCCGGGTCTCCGGACGCGCCGATGACGGCGACCGATCGGGGGGTCAGCAGCCGGGCGATGGAGCGGGCCTCGGCGCGCTGTTCACGAGCGACGGTCACCGCGCGCGAGTCGGCGGTCGGTGAGATGTCGAAGTGCAGATCCACCACGCCGGAGGTGTATTCGCGGGTCACCGCGTACCCGGCGTCCAGAAACACCCGCAGCATCTGCTGGTTCTCGGTGAGCACCTCGGCGGTGAACCGGTCGATGCCGTTCTCCCGGGCGGCGGCGGCCAGGTGCTCCAGCAGGATCGAGCCCAGGCCGCGGCGCTGCTGGTCGTCCTGCACGGCGAACGCCACCTCGGCGCTGCTCTCTCCCGGCGCGCCGTGATAGCTGCCGACCGCCACGATGCGGTCCCCGGATTGCGCCACCAGGCTCACCCGGGTCACGTAGTCGACGTCGGTGATCCGGGCGAGCTGCGCGTCGCTCACCTCACCGACCGCGGCGAAGAAGCGCAGGTACCGGCTCCGTGCGCTCAACCGCTGGTGCATGGCGCGCAGTTCCGCGGCGTCGTCGGGCACCACCGGACGGATGCGCACCACGGCGCCGTCGGCGGTGAGCACGTCGGCCTCCCACCACAGCGGGTAGCGCGCGCCGTCGCGGTCGCCGCCGGGCCTGCCGCCGCCCCGGCGCGGGATGTCGCTCGCGGCGCTGGGCGCGCTGTCAGTCACGGGGGTCATGGGGATCCAGGCCGTACAACGGGAAGATCTCGCGGCGCACCGCGCTGATCACATGGTCGACCGGCGTGTCGTCCTGCCCGTCCCACCGGTGGAACTCGATCGGCTCACCGCCGTTCTCGCTCATCGTCTCGGGCGGCGACTCCGCCGGCCGGGCGCTTCGGGCCGCCGCGATCCAATCCTCGCCGATGCGGGTGGCCGGGTCCACATCCCGACCGGCGACCAGCGCGAGCAGGTGCGTCCACACCCGCGGCACCACGCGCACCAGCGAGTACCCGCCGCCGCCCAGGGCCAGCCAGCGTCCGCCGGTCACCTCGCCGGCCAGGTCCCGCAGCGCGCGGTACGAGGCGACCTGGCCGTCCACCGTGAGGTTCAAGTCGGCCAGCGGATCCTCCCAGTGCGAGTCGGCGCCGTGTTGCGTCACCAGCACCTCGGGACGGAACGCGCGCACCACCGCGGGCACCACCGCGTGGAAGGCCCGCAGCCACGCCGCGTCGCCGGTACCGGCCGGCAGCGGCAGGTTCACGGCGGTGCCGCCGGCGGCACCGCGTCCGGATTCCGTCACGAAGCCGGTGCCTGGCCACAGCGACAGCGGCGTCTCGTGCAGCGAGACGGTGAGCACCCGGGGGTCGTGGTAGAACGCGCGCTGCACGCCGTCGCCGTGGTGCACGTCGACGTCGACGTAGGCGATCTTCTGCACGCCCTCGGCGAGCAGCGTGGCAATCGCCAGCGCCGCGTCGTTGTAGACGCAGAACCCGGAGGCGGAGTCCGGCATCGCGTGGTGCAGCCCGCCGGCGATGTTGACGGCTCGGTCGGTCTGACGTCGGGCGATGGCGCGGGCTGCGGCGGCCGATCCTCCGGCGATCAGCGCCGCGGCGTCGTGCATACCCGGGAACGCGGGGTTGTCCGTGGTGCCGAGTCCGTGACCGACCGCGCCCACCACGCCCGGCTCCGATGCGCGCTTGACGGCGTCGATGTAGCCGGCGGTGTGCACCATCGCCAGTTCCTCGTCGCTGGCCGGGGCCGGCGCGGTGAGGTCCAAACCGCGGGTGACGCCGAGCGACTCGGCCAGCAGCCAGGTCAGTTCCCAGCGCAGCGGGTGCAGCGGGTGCGCCGCGCCCAGGTCGTAGCGCAGCATCGCCGGGTCCCAGATCACCAACGGCTGCGACATGTCCGCGAGCCTAGCCGCCGTCGGCACCGCGCGTCAGTGGCCGAACGAGCATGACGCAGCTCTCGGGCTCGGCCGATCCCGGCGGACCGGGCCGCTCAGCCGGTCTCGACGGGGCGGGCCGCCCAGCCGGTCTCGACGGGCCGACCCAGCGCACACCAGCCGGAATACGACCCCGGATACAGCGCCAGGCTCAGCCCGGCGACCTCGCCGGCCAGGATCAGCGAACATGCCGTGACCCCCGATCCGCAAGACGCAGCCGCCGACACACCGTCATGCACGCCTGCAGCGGCAAAGGCCGCGCGGAGTTGGGCGGCCGGCAGCAGCCGCCCGTCCGGCCTGTGAATCTCGGCCAGCGGCAGGTTGACCGCGCCGGGGATGTGCCCGGGCACTGGGTCGACGGGCTCCACCTCACCCCGGTAGCGTTCCGGAGCGCGGGCGTCCAGCAGCACCGCGTCGCGGCGCGACCCCATGTCGGCGGCGCCGTCGGCGTCGACGGTCGGCATGGACCCGCCTACCGGCGTGGCGGCCGGAACCGGGTCCGCTGCGGGCCCGGCCGGCCCGGACTCGACGGGGCGACCGGCCGCGATCCACGCGTCGACCCCGCCGTCGAGCACCCGCACGTCGGCGTGACCGGCCCAGCGCAGCAGCCACCAGGCCCGTGCGGCGATCGAGGTGTCCCGCTGGCCGGTGACCACCACGGGGCGCGCGGCGGTGATGCCGGCCCGGGCGAACAACGCCGCCAGCACGGCCGGCTCCGGCAGTGGATGCCGGCCGCCGGCGCCGGGCGGGGCGGCCAGGTCCCGGTCCAAGTCGACGAACAGCGCGCCCGGGATTCGGGAGGCCAGGAATGCGTCATACCCGTCGCCGTCCAGCGACCAGCGCACGTCCAGGATCACCGGTGGCGTGCCGGATTGCAGGGCGCCGGCCAGCTCCGGCACCTCGATGAGCGGAGACGTCGGGCCCTGCCTTTCGTCGGACGGTCTGGTGTCGGTGTGTGCATCGGCGGGCATGGCGTCATCATGTCAGGACGGCGGGCGGCCGGTAGCATCGAGGCGGGCCGCGGCGGCAGTCGCAGCACGACCCGACGGCTCATCGGCGGCAACAGCCTTCCCGCCACGGCAGCAAGGCGCCAGTGTGCGCCCGGCAAGGAGGGGACTCGCGGTGAACGACCTCATCGACACCACGGAGATGTATCTGCGGATCATCTTCGAGTTGGAGGAGGAGGGGATCGTGCCGCTGCGCGCCCGGATCGCCGAACGGCTGAACCAGTCGGGCCCGACGGTGAGCCAGACCGTGGCCCGGATGGAGCGTGACGGTTTGGTGGTGCTCTCCGGAGACCGGCATCTGCAACTCACCGAATTGGGTCGGCAACGCGCCACTTCGGTAATGCGCAAGCACCGGCTCGCCGAGCGGCTGCTCCTGGACGTGATCGGTCTGGAGTGGTCCGAAGTGCACGTGGAGGCCTGCCGCTGGGAGCATGTGATGAGCGACGCCGTCGAGAGCCGGCTGGTGGAGCTGCTGGACGACCCGGACCTGTCCCCCTACGGCAACCCGATCCCGCCGGCGCTCGACCCGGACGCCCCCGTCGGCACGACCCCGATCGCGCCCGGCACTCCGGCCGACGAGGTGGCCGCGGGCGGTCCGTTCCGGGTGGTGCGGATCATCGAGACGGTGCAGAACGAACCGGAGATCATGGCGAAGCTACACGCGGCCGGCATCGTGCCGGGCGCCGACGTGACGCTGGAGAACGGTACCGGGCGGATCACCATCACCGGCCCGACCGGCGCCGTCAGCCTGCCGCACGAGACCGCCACCGGCATCCGGGTGCAGGCGGCCTGAGGCCCGCCGACATCCGCAGTACTGTCTGTGCCGCTCCTCGCCTCCGCTACGGCCGATCCTCGCAAGCTCGCATCAACCTCCGCTGCGGCTTCGTCGCGGCAGTACTGTCGAGGCTGTGAGTACCGCGACCAACCTCTCGACACTGATCGCGGAGGCGGTCGGCGTGCTCCGCGGCCGCCGGCCCGTCGTGCTCACCGGTGCAGGCGTCTCCACGGACTCCGGCATCCCCGACTACCGCGGTCCGGACACACCGAAGCACACCCCGATGACGATCGCCGAGTTCCGGGGCACCGCCGCCGCCCGGCAACGCTACTGGGCCCGCAGCCTCGTCGGCTGGCAGCGTATTCGGGATGCCCGACCGAACGGCGGTCACTGGGCGCTGGCGAGGCTGCAGGCCGCGGCCGCCGCGGACGTCATCATCACGCAGAACGTGGACGGCCTGCATCAGAGCGCCGGATCGCACCCGGTGATCGACCTGCACGGTCGGCTGGACACCGTGGTCTGCCTCAACTGCGGCGCCCGCTCCCCCCGGTCGGAACTGCAGCGCCGGCTGGCTACGCTCAATCCGGATTCCGTCACCGGCGGGTATGACGCAGCCCGCGGCGAAGCCGACGGGCCCACGCGCCTTCGACCGGACGGCGACGCCGAAGTGGGCGACACCTCCGGATTCGTCGTCGCCGACTGTCTGGTGTGCGGCGGCGTGTTGAAGCCGGACGTGGTGTTCTTCGGCGAAAACGTGCCCGCCAACAAAGTGCGCTCGAGCTACGCCGCCGTGGACGAGGCCGACGCACTCCTGGTGGCGGGCAGCTCGCTGACCGTGATGAGCGGGCTGCGGTTCGTGAAGCGCGCGGCCGGCCACGGCATCCCGATCGTCATCGTCAACCGCGGGGCGACCCGCGGCGACGAGTGGGCATCGGTGAAGCTCGACGCCGGCTGCACCGAAGCACTGGAATCCCTGACGGCGGCGCTCGGGTGACGGCGCGCCCCGTCGCCGACGTGCTCGGCGCCATCCGCACGGACAGGGTCAGCGGCCGGTGAGCGCGCTACTGGGATCACGGCTACCGATCGTCGCCGCGCCGATGGCGGGCGGCCCAACCACGATCGCCCTGGCCCGGGCCGTGGCGCAGGCGGGCGGATTTCCGTTCCTCGCCGGCGGCTACAAGACCGCCGCCGCCCTGTCCGACGACATCGGGCAGGCCGACGACCTGGGCGTCCCGTTCGGGGTCAACATATTCGTTCCGTCGCCGGCACGCATCGATCCCGTGGCGTACCGCGCCTACGCCGCCGAACTGCAGCAGGAGGCCGACCGCTACCACCTGCAGTTGGACACCGAGCCACGCGTGGACGACGACGGATGGCACAGCAAGCTCGCGCTGCTCCGCGAGCATCCGGTGCCGGTCGTCTCGTTCACGTTCGGCGTGCCCGCCCCGTCGGAGATCGCCGCACTGCGCGCGGCCGGTTCGGTGGTCCTCGGCACCGTCACCACGGCGGCCGAAGCGGTCGAGGCGCAGGCCGCCGGCGTCGACGGACTCGTCGTCCAAGGCCCGAACGCGGGCGGCCACAGCGCGACCTTCGATCCGGCACGCACCATCGTCCCGGTCGACACTGCGGAGCTGCTGAACCACATCCGCGCCGCGGTACGCCTACCGATGATCGCCGCGGGCGGGGTGGACGGGCCCGAGTCGGTGGCGCGCCTGGTGCGCTCCGGCGCCGACGCGATCGCGGTCGGCACGCTGCTACTGCGCACCGGCGAAGCCGGCACGTCGACGACACACCGCGACGCGCTGGTCGATCCCGCCTTCGATCAGACCGTCATCACCCACGCCTTCACGGGGCGCCCGGCCCGCGCGCTGCGCAACGGCTTCATCTCGCGACACGGCGCGACCGCCCCGTTCGGCTACCCCGCCATCCATCACCTCACGCGGCCGATCCGGAAAGCGGCCGGCGCCGCCGGCGACGCCGACCGGCTCCATCTGTGGGCGGGGACGGGCTACCGCAACGCGCCCACCGGTCCCGCGGCGGACGTGATC
>JBIQMQ010000016.1:20460-25445 GCA_044463185.1 Nakamurella lactea
GTGGGCGGGGACGGGCTACCGCAACGCGCCCACCGGTCCCGCGGCGGACGTGATCGCGAATCTCGCCGCCGGGCTTCCAGGCTGACTCGGCCCGCGTCACGAAGCGGCAGGCAGTACCTCATTGCGCCGCTCCTCGCCTCCGCTTCAGCCGAGTCTCGCTAGCGCTCGCCTCAACTTCCACTACGGCTTCGTCGCCAGCGGTACCCGATTGCGCCGCTCCTCGCCTCCGCTTCAGCCGAGTCTCGCTAGCGCTCGCCTCAACTTCCACTACGGCTTCGTCGCGGCGCGGACGGCGCGGGCGGCGGCGACCAGGTTCTCCAGGCTGGCGGTGACCTCGGCGTAGCCGCGGGTCTTCAGCCCGCAGTCCGGGTTGGCCCACAGCCGATCACCGAACACGGCGGCGGCCACCGCCAGCTTTTCCGTCATCTCCGCCACGCTCGGCACCCGCGGCGAGTGGATATCCCACACCCCCGGCCCCACCTCGCTGGGATAGCCGATCTCCGCCAGCTCGTCCACGATCTCCATCTTCGACCGCGACGCCTCGAGTGAGATCACATCGGCGTCCAGGTCGACGATGGCCGGCAGCACGTCGCCGAACTCCGCGTAGCACATGTGCGTGTGCACCTGCGTGGCGTCGTCCACGCCCGAGGTCGCCAGCCGGAACGCCGCGGTCGCCCAGTCAAGGTATTCCTGCCAGCGGTCTCGGCGCAGCGGCAGCGTCTCGCGTAGCGCCGGCTCGTCCACCTGGATCACGCGGATGCCGGCGGCGGCAAGATCGGCGACCTCGTCCCGCAGCGCCAGCGCCACCTGCTTCGCCGTGTCGGCCAGCGGCTGGTCGTCGCGCACGAACGACCACGCGAGCATCGTCACCGGCCCGGTCAGCATGCCCTTGACGGGTTTGTCGGTGAGCGACGCCGCGTACCCGATCCAGTCCACCGTCATCGGCTCCGGTCGGGACACGTCGCCGACGACGATCGGCGGCCGCACATACCGGGTGCCGTAGGACTGCACCCAGCCGTGCTCGGTGGCGACGAACCCGGTGAGCTGCTCCGCGAAGTACTGCACCATGTCGTTGCGTTCCGGCTCGCCGTGCACCAGCACGTCCAGGCCGATCCGCTCCTGTTCCGCAATCACCGACGCGATCTCGGCCCGCATCGCGGCCTCGTACTCGGCGGGCGTGACGCCGCCCTGGCGCAGGCCCGCACGAGCCTTCCGCAGCGTCGCGGTCTGCGGGAAGGATCCGATGGTGGTCGTGGGCACCGCCGGCAGCCGCAGTGCCCCGCGCTGGGCCTTTCGCCGCACCGGATAAGGGCTCGCCCGGTGGAAATCCGACTCGGCGAGCGCCGCCAGACGCCCGCGGACGGCGTCGTCGTGGACGATCGGCGAGCTCCGACGCGACAGGTGGACGCGCTCGCCGGCCACCAACTCGCCGGCCGCGGCCGCCGGGCCGCCCTCCACCACGCGGCGCAGTACCGCGATCTCGGCGAGCTTCTGCCGGGCGAACGCGAACCACGACGCCACGGTCGGGTCGAGATGCTGTTCCAGGCCGACGTCCAGCGGCACGTGCAGCAGGGAACACGACGCGGCGACGTCCACCCGCCCGGCCAGACCCTGCAGCGCCGACAGCGTCGCCGCGGCGGCCGCCAGATCCGTCACCCAGATATTCCGGCCGTCGACCACGCCGGCGACCAAGCGCTTGCCGCCTAGACCGCCGATCGCGGCGAGCCCGTCCAGGTTCTTCCGGCCCGGGCCCACGAAGTCCAGCGCCAGACCCTCCACGTCGCTCTCCGCCAGCACGGGCAGCGCCGCGCCCAGCTCGTCGAAGTAGGACGCGACGAGGATTTTCGGCCGGTCGGTCGCGGCCGTGAGCGTCGCGTAGGCCCACCCCGCGGCGTCCAGCACGGACTGCGGCTGGTCGCACACCAGCGCCGGCTCGTCGAGCTGCACCCAGTCGGCACCGGCAGCGTGCAACTGCGCCAGGAGTTCCTGGTAGAGCGGCAGCAGATCCTCCAGCCTGTCCCACGGCGAAAAGCCCGGGGCTGCGTCATGCACGGCGGCCGTGTCGCTCGCCGGCCCGGCAGCCTTGGCGAGCAAAAGGTAACTGACCGGACCCACGATGACGGGCCGCGCGGCTGCTCCCCCGCCCGACGCCGCGGCGAATTCCGTGAACTCAGCCAGCTCCCCGAGCAGCTTCGAGGCGTCCAGCGTGAACGTGGTGTCCGGGCCGATCTCCGGCACCAGGTAGTGGTAGTTCGTGTCGAACCACTTGGTCATCTCCAGCGGTTCGGCCTCCGCGGTGCCCCGCGCCATCGCGAAATAGCGATCCAGCGCCCCCCGCGGCGTGGTCGCGTCGGGAACCGCGGCCACATGCCGCGGCGGGATCACGCCGAGCATCCAGGACAGGTCGAGCATGTGGTCGTAGAGGGAGAAGTCGCCGATCGGGACCTCGTCCAGCCCAGCCGCCGTCATCTCCGACCAGCGCTGCGCGCGCAGCACCTTGGCGGCGGCGTGCAGCCCGTCGGCATCGACGCTGCCGCGCCAATAGCCCTCGATGGCCTTCTTCAGTTCGCGATCCGCGCCTTGACGCGGATAGCCGTAGACGGTGGTGACAGACATGGGTCTCCCTGGGGACGTGGTACGGGATGTGCAGTTCGGCGCGCAAACCGCCCGCGTGTCCTGACCATGGGACTCCATCGCGTGGCGCGACAATCGCTCTCAGGGTAACCGAGGACGGCGGCCGCTGTCAGTGCGGGGCTGGTCACAGCCGGCGCAGCCGCGGCCGGACGGCTCGCCCGATCGCCGGCCGGGTCGCTCATCGCCGGCCATCGCGGGTGCCGCGCCCGGTTTGCCCGTGGCACGCGGTTTGTCTCGCGGTGCACATCCGACCACTGTGCGTAACCAATCGGTACGGTGAATGGAGTCGGTGGTGCCGATGCAACCCGCGTGTGCCGACGCGCGTCCAAGGGAGACGAGGGCCCGTCTACCTCGCCCCACCCACCGTGCCCGAAGCCAGACAGACCCGAAAGATACGCCTTCATGATTCGAACGTCGCGGATACGTGCAGCGGTGGCCGCCGTGGCCACCTTGACCCTCGCCCTGGCCGCCATGCCAGCTCAGGCCTCCGTGCCGGCCAGCGTTCCAGCGCCCACCGCCGCGGCGGCCGAAACGATCCCGGAAGCGAATCAGACGATGGGCGGCGGACTCGGCACGCTCGACTCGGGGCCGGCCAAGTACGCCGCGCCGTCCGTGAACACTGCCGGCGGCAACATGTTCGACACCTGCGATACGCCGTCGCTCGACTCGATGCGGGCCTGGCTCGCCTCGCCGTACCGCACGGTCGGCATCTACATCGGCGGCATCGCCCGCGGCTGCAAAGCACAACCGAACCTGACGCCGAACTGGATCGTCACCACCGCGAGCATGGGATGGTCGCACGTCCCGATCTATGTGGGGCTGCAGGCGCCGTGCACCGTGTACTCGAAGAAGATCTCCCTGAGCGAGTCGACCGCCGCCAAACAGGGCAGCGAGGCCGCGCTGGACGCCATCGTCCAGATGAAACGGCTCGGCATCGGCGCGCATGTGCCCATCTACTACGACATGGAGCACTACAGCACCAAGAACGGTCCCTGCTCCGTGTCGGTCCGCGCCTTCACCAACGCGTGGACCCGGACGCTGCACGCCAACGGCTATCTCTCCGGGATCTACGGCAGCTCCAGCTCGATGATCCACCACATCCAGGCCTGGACCAACGCGGGCGGCTACAACGCACCGGACAACGTCTGGTTCGCCCGCTGGAACGGCAAGGCCGACGCCGAGGAGCCCGAACTGGATCCCGGCGCGTGGGTCGGGCGCCGCATCCACCAGTTCGCCGGAGGTCACAAGGAGACCTGGGGCGGCGTCACCATCAATATCGACTCGAACTACGTTCAGACGTTCACCACAACCCCCTCGTACGTCTCGACGCTGACGCCGCGCATCGTGTGGGACTCCAAGACGCAGTCGGTGGGCACGAGGCCGGTGCCGGTCGCGATGGCCGGCCGGAGCGGAATCCCGTCCAACGCGTCCGCCGTGGTGCTCAACGTGCAGATCGCCAACCCCACCGGTGACGGCAGCCTGATCATCGAGCCGTACCGCGGCACCACCAACCTCACGACGCAGCAGTTCCAGAAGGGCCAGTACGTCTCGATCACGGTCGTAGTGCCGGTGTCGCAGAAGGTGATCCAGTTCCGCACCACGGCGGCCCGGACCCGGATCGTCGCCAGCGCGGTCGGCTACCTCACCCCCACTGGCACCGAGGGCGTCGAAGCCGTCCCGCCGCACATCCTGTGGGACTCCGGCGCCACGAAGATCGGCACGAAACCGGTCGGGTTGGCAGTCCGCGGCAAGGGCGCCGTGCCCGGCGACGCGTCGGCGGTGATCCTCAACGTGCAGGTCGTGAAGCCCTCGGCGTCCGGCCAGCTCGTCATCGAGCCGCACGGCGAGCACACCAACGTCGGCATGCAACAGCTCACCAAGGGCCGGTCGATCTCGGCCACCGTGGTGGTGCCGCTGCACAACGACGCGATCCAGTTCCGGCTCTCCGCGGGCGAGGCGCGGGTGATCGTCAGCGTGCTCGGCTACCTGTCGCCGAGCGCCCAGGGCCGGATGACGGCGACCAGCCCCACCCTGATCTTCGACACGCGCAGCGCCACCGTCACCACCGCGGCCAAGGGCTTCGCGGTGGCCGGCCGCAACGGCATCCCGGCCAACGCGACCGCCGCGCTGATCAACGTCGAGGTGGTCAACCCCGCCGCGGCCGGGCAGCTCGTGGTCGAGCCGTACGGCTACCGGTCGAACGCCGGCATCCAGCAGTTCATCAAGGGCCAGTCGATCTCCACGACCGTCCTAGTCCCGCTGCGGAACAAGGTGGCGCAGCTCCGCATCTCGGCCGGCAAGGCCCGGGTGATCGTGACGAGCGTCGGATACGTGACGCCGGACACGGTGGT
>JBIQMQ010000017.1:0-1694 GCA_044463185.1 Nakamurella lactea
ACCGAGTACGGCTCGCCGTGGGGCCTGCGCGAGCAGACCCCGCAGCCCTGACCGGGCGTGTTACCCAGGCAGGCAAATATGCCTGCCTGGGTAACACACGCGGAAGATTCAGCCGGTGAGTTCGGCGAGGCAGGCGTCGAACATCGCGGTGTGCGCGTCGACGTCGGCCTCGGTGGTCGCCGGGCTCATCAGCGCCATGTTGTGGAACGGCGTCAACAGGATGCCCCGGTTCAGCGCGTAGAGGTGCAGGAACTGCTGCAGCTCGAAGTCGTCCGCGGCGGCCGCCTCGGCGCCGTCGTGCGGCAGCTCGGGCGAGAACGCGTACTCCGCACGACATCCCAGTCGGGTCACGTGCCACGGCAGCCCATGCCGCCCAATCGCGGCGGCGACGCCGTCGGCCCAACGCTCGCCCAGCGGGATCATCCTTTCGAACGCGGCGGGGGTGAGCACGGACGTCAGCGTCGCCGCCATGGCCGTCATGGACAGGGCGTTGCCGGCCAGCGTGCCACCGATGCCGCCCACGTCGATGTCCTCCAGCGCGACGATCTTCTCGATCCGGGCGGCCACCGACGCGGACATGCCGAACGTGCCGCACGGGATGCCGCCGCCGATGGCCTTGCCGATCACCAGGAAGTCCGGGTCCAGCCGGTGCGCCGCGGTGTATCCGCCCGGCCCGGCGCAGATCGTGTGCGTCTCGTCGATCACCAGCAGCGCGCCGTAGCGAGCGGTGAGCTCGCGGACTGCGTCATGGTAGCCGGGGTCGGGCAGCACGATGCCGATGTTGGTGAGCGCCGGCTCCATGAGCACGGCGGCGACGTCACCGGTGGCGAGAGCGGCTGCCAGGGCGTCGATGTCGTTGAAGGGGACGACGATGGTGGTCTCGGCGGTATCGACGGGCGGGCCGATGTTCGAGCGCCGGTTCACCGTGCGGCCGTCCTCGTCCAGGGTGGCGAACGCCTCGTCGACGGAGCCGTGGTAGCAGAAGTCGTGCACCACAATCCGGCCGCGGCCGGTCAGCGCACGGGCGTAGCGGATCACGTGCCGGTTCGCGTCGGTGGCGCTCAGCGTGAACTGCCAGGAGGGCAGGCCGAATCGGGCCGACAGCTCGCCGGATACCTCGATCGCCGCCGCGCCGGGCAGCATCGTGGTGATCCCGTTCGGCAGCGACTCCGTCACGGCCGCAATGGTTTCCGCGGGCGAGTGCCCGGCCATGGCGCCCGTATCGCCGAGGCAGAAGTCGATGTAGTCCAGGCCGTCGGCGTCGACGAAGTGCGCCCCCGCGGCGTGGGATACGAACACGGGGAAGTCGCCGGGCCACTTGGCCATCCAGCTCATCGGCACGCCGTGCGGCATGTGCTCGGACGCCCTGGCGAAGAGGTCGGCGGAGGCCGGATGGCTCGTGGCGAAGTGCTCACGCTCGCGGGCATGCAGCCGGCGCAGCAGATCTCGGTCGATCATCACCCGATCCTGCCAGCCCGGAGCGCGAAGCAACAGACGTGCCGGCGCTCGGATCCCGGTGAAGCGCTCGGCCGCGCGGTGCCGGCCGGGTCGGCCTTGGGCTACCCAGCCGGCGGCCGTTACAGGTACTGCCCGGTGCCCCGGCTCATCCCGCTGCTGTCCTTGCCCGACGGGAGCTGACCGCGCCGCATCTGCTCGAGTTGCATGCGCGCCGCCATCTGCTGCGCGAACAGGGC
>JBIQMQ010000017.1:1794-6493 GCA_044463185.1 Nakamurella lactea
CCGCACCGCCTCGACCACCTCGGCTTTCGACCCGGGTCCCGTCGCGGCGCGGGTGCGCAGCTGGGTGCCGATCACCCCGGCCCGCTTGGCCATGAGGGCCGAGAGGTCCAGTTCGGCGCGCGGACCGCCGAGCAGACCGATCACGACGAGCCGGCCGCCGTCGGCCAGCGCGGCGATGTTGCGGGAGAGGTACTCCCCGCCGACCACGTCCAGGATCACCTGGACGCCGCGGCCGCGGGTCGCGTCCATCACGCGCATGACGAAATCCTCACGGCGGTAGTCGACGGCGATCTCCGCGCCCAGATCCCGCGCCACGGCGCACTTCTCGGGCGTGCCGGCCGTCACGGCCACGCGCGCACCGAGCCATCGTGCGATCTGGATCGCCATGGTGCCGATCCCGGAGGAGCCGCCGTGCACCAGCAGCCATTGGCCGGCCCGCAATCCCGCCGTCATGACCACGTTGGACCACACCGTGCACACGACTTCCGGCAGCCCGGCGGCATCGACCAGGTCGATGCCCTCCGGAACCGGCAGCACCTGCGTGGCCGGCACCGCGACGCGCTCCGCGTAGCCACCCCCGGCGAGCAGCGCGCACACCTTGTCGCCGACGGCAAAGCCATGGGCGGCGTCATCGCCGTGGGGATCGCCGCCGATGGCGACGACGGTGCCGGAGCACTCCAGCCCGATGATGTCGGAGGCCCCCGACGGCGGCGCATAGCGGCCGCGGGCCTGCAGCAGATCGGCGCGGTTGACCCCGGCTGCTGCCACGTCGATCAGCAGCTCCCCGGGGGCCGGTACGGGGTCGGGCACCTCGCTCCAGACGAAGGTGCCGGAGGGCTCGGAGACCGTCGCGGCAAACATCCCTTCACCGTAGCGCCCGGGCGGTGGCACCCGGCCGTCAGTCGCGCTGCAGCACCGCCGTGATGGTGACCCGGCTGCTGTTGATCCACACGTCGGAATATTCGATCGCGTCGCCGGTGTCGGTGAAGCTCACCTGCTCGAGGTAGAGCACCGGGGCGCCGGGCGCGATTCCGAGCTGCGCGGCGACCTCGCTGCTCGCGGCCTGCGCGCTGATCGACCGCCGGCCCTCGGTGATGGTGATGCCGTAGTTCGTGGCCAGGGCGTCGAACAGGGCCACGCGCTCGAAATCCAGGTGCTCGATGCCCGGGCAGCGCTCGGCGCGGACGTAGTTCACCAGGTAGGCCAGCGGTCCCTCGTCCGCGACGAAGACGCGCTTGAGCGTGAGGCCCAACGTGGCCGGAGCGGCGCGCAGCACGGTCTGCACCGGCAACGGCAGGCGGCCCGTCTCCGTCGCGATCACCTCACGGCGGAACGAGAAACCCTGGGAGGTCAGGTCTTCGCTGAGCGAGCGGAACCGCTGGGCGATGGAGGCGGCGGCGATCGGCGCCACGAACGTGCCGCGGCCCCGCTGCGACACCAGCAGTCCCTGGGTGATCAGCGCGGCCAGCGCGCGCCGCAGCGTGCCTCGGTTGACGCCGAGCTGGGCGGCCAGCACCGGCTCCGGGGGCAACCGGCGCCGCGGCGGCCAGGAGCCGTCCACGATCAGCGCGCGCACGAACTGCTCGATCTGGGTGTGCAGCGGGTCGGGTCCCGATCGGTCGAACTGCACGGCCGGGGCGGCCAGGTCGGGCTGGGCGGGGCGGGTGCCTGCCATGGTGGCGATCGCCGGCGCGGTCAGTAGCCCGACGTACTGGGCGCGCCGGCCCCGGTCACGATGGAGACGCCCGAGCTGGTGCCGAGCAGCACCGCGCCGGCGTCGAGCAACGACACGGCCTGCGGCAGCGTGGTGATCTTGCCCGAGGCCTTCACCCGGACCCCGTCCCGGGCCCGGCCCACCAGGTAGCGGATCGACTCCGGGTTGGCCACCTCGACGGCGCCGCTGGACGCGTTCTTCAGGTAGGCGGCGCCGGCATCCATGGCCAGATCGACGGCGCGGTCGCGCAGCGCCGGGGTGAGCAGCGGCAGCTCCAGCATCACCTTGACGGGGATGCCGGCGGCGACGACACCGGCGATGTCGGCGGCGAACTCGCGCTCCATGCCGCTCTTCAGCCAGCCGATCTGCACCCCGATGTCCACCTGCTGTGCGCCGGCCTCCGCGATCGCGCGCGCCTCGGCGGCCTTCCCGGCCGAGGTCATCACGCCGACGGTGGGGAAGTCGAGCGCGGAGGCCACCTGCACGCCGCTGCCCTTGAGCACGTCGACGGCGAGCGGCACCCAGCTTGCGGGCACCATGGCGGCGTTGAAGCCGTAGTGGAGCGCTTCCTCGCAGTGCGCGACCATCTCGTCGCGGGTGGTGCCGGCCGCGATCAGGGTGTGCTGGATATAGGGAGCGAGCGAAGCCGGGTCGTCGGCGGTGTACGTCATCACAGGTCCTTCTGCTTCGGAAAACTGTTGCGGAAGAGTCGGGTTAGTTCGGTGCGGCGGCCGGTCAGCGGCGGCCGCCGATGAGGGCGGCGATGTCGTCCGGGGTGGGCAATCCCGGGGTCGCCTCGTGTCGGCTGACCGAGAACGCGCCCGCGGCGGCCGCGAAATGGGCCGCGGCGACGGGTGTGTCGCCGCGGCACAGGGCTACGGCCAGCGCCGCGTTGAAGGCGTCGCCGGCGCCGGTCGTGTCCACCACGGCGGGCGGGCGGATCGCGTCCACGTGCACGCGCGTCCCGGAGGGTTCGTCCACGTAGGCGCCGTCGGCGCCGGCGGTCAGCACGATCGTGGCCGAGTACATCCGCCGGAGCCCGTCCAGAATCTCGCTGACGCCAGCGGTGTCGTCCAGCCCGGCGAGCACACGGGCCTCGCCGAGGTTCGGCGTCAGGTAGTCCACGAAGGGCCTGGCCTCCGCGGGTAGCTCGCGGGCCGGGGCCGGGTTGTAGAGCGTGGGCACGCCGTGGTGCCGGGCGGTGCGCAGCGCGGACACGACCGTGGCGACCGGAATCTCGTTGCACACCAGCAGCATCTGCGCCCAGGCGATGGAGGCGGCGAAGGTGTCCACATGTTTGGGTCCGAGCCGGTCCAGCGCGCCCGGCGCCAGGATGATCCGGTTCTCTCCGCTCGCTTCCACCAGGATGACGCCCACCATCGTCGCGGCGTCCACGGTGACCACGCCGGACTCGTCCACACCTTCGGCGCGCCACAGCGATCGGGCCGCCGCGCCGAAGTCGTCGTGGCCCACGGCGGTGAGCAGGCGCACCTGGGCACCGAGTCGGGCCGCGCCGATCGCCTGGTTCGAGCCCTTACCGCCGGGCCCGGCCGAGAACGTGGCGCCCGCGACCGTCTCGCCGGCCCGCGGCAGCGTAGTGACGCGCATGGTCAGCCCGGCGCCGTAGCTGCCGACCACGGCGAGCCGGGGGCCCTGTCTCGACGCGTTCATCGGGATCCCGCTCCGTCGCGCCATGTGAACCCGCCGTCGCGTGTTGTAGACATGAAGTAAACATAGGCGACGGCCCCGGGATTGACAAGCCGCATCGTGTCGCCCAGACTGTGCTCCCGAGAGCGCATCACCGGCGCGCCAGCGCCGGAGGGCTGCGTCGTACCAGTAGTCACGTAAGTAAACATGAACTGAACATCCGCCGGTGACGCACGCCGTCCGAGCAGGACCGGGCGCCACTCGACGACGGAGTGCGCCGACGAAGTGGAGGCCCCATGCCCATCCCCCTGGTGATCGACACCGACACCGCGCAAGACGACTGCGTGGCGATCCTGGTGGGACTCCTCGATCCGGCGGCCGACCTCAAGGCGATCACCATGGTCGCCGGGAACGTCGGGTTCGACCAGCAGGTGCGCAACGCGTTCCTGACCATGTCCGTCGCCGGGAAGCTCGGGGAGGTGCCGGTGCATCTGGGCTGCCGGCGGCCGTTCCTGCGCCCCTGGGTCAGCGCCGAGAACGTGCACGGCGACGGGGTGGGGGGACTGGCGATCGATATGACGGACCTCGCCGCCGAGCGGGAGCACGGCGTCGACGCGCTGATCCGGCTGGCCGCCGAGAATGCCGGTGAGCTCTGCATTGTCGCCATCGGCCCGCTCACCAACATCGCCCTGGCGGCGGCCAAGGACCGCGACTTCGTGCGCAACGTCAAGGCGCTGTACATCATGGGCGGATCGAACAATGGGCGCGGGAACATCACCGCCGCCGGCGAGTTCAACTTCTACGTCGACCCGGAAGCGGCCAAGGCGGTCTTCGCCGCCGGATTCGAGATCGTGGTGATCCCCTGGGACCGGTTGACGCTCCGCGACGCCGTGTTCGGCACCGAGCGGCTGGACCGGGTCGCGGCGATCGGCACGCCGCTGGCCGATTTCTTCAGCACGATCGTCGGCGCGACGTTGGAGTTCGACCGCAGCGTCGGCATCGACGGGTCGACGCACCCGGACTCGCTGACCGCCGCGGTGCTGCTGCACCCGGAGCTGGTGACGGCGAGCGCCCGCTATCACGTCGATGTCGAGACCGGCTCCGAGCTGACCCGGGGCTATTCCGCGATGTCCTGGGGCGTACACGGGCTGGAACCGAACGCCACCGTGATCGAGGCGGTCGACTCCGACGGGTTCTTCGAGTACATCGCCGCGTTGCTGGCCACCGGGACGACGCCCTCCCGCGAGGTGCGCGGCCGTCGGTGAGGTGATGCGACCCGCCGCGGGGCGCAGTAGTGTGTGCACGTGCTCAGCAGGCCGGATCGGCCCTGAAACACTC
>JBIQMQ010000017.1:6593-24766 GCA_044463185.1 Nakamurella lactea
AGACTCGTCCGGGGCCGTATCCGCCGTGGAATGCCGCTCTCCGACCGGTACCGGCATGGCGATGCGGGTGCTGCCCGCCGATGTGGTGGTCAACGCGGCCGGCACCTGGGGCGGCGAGGTGGCGGCGCTGCTCGGAGCGCCGATCCCGGTACTGCCCAGGCGGGGCTTCATCCTGGTCACCGAGCCGCTGCCCAGGATCGTCCGCCACAAGGTCTACACCGCCGACTACGTGGACAACGTCGCCTCCGGCGACGAGGGCCTGGAGACCTCCGTCGTCGTGGAGGGTACCCGCGGCGGCACCGTGCTGATCGGCGCCAGCCGTGAACGGGTCGGGTTCGACGCACGCATCCGCTTCGACGTGGTGCGCACCATGGCCCGTGCCGCCGTGAGCCTGTTCCCGGTGTTGGCCGGCGTCAACCTGATGCGCGTCTACCGTGGATTCCGACCGTACTGCCCCGACCACCTGCCGATCATCGGGCCCGACCCGCGTCGGCCCGGCGTGTGGCACGCCTGCGGGCACGAGGGCGCCGGCATCGGCCTGGCGCCGGCGACCGGCGCGCTGATCGCCGACCTGCTCGGTGGCCGCGCCCCGGCGGTTCCCGCGGCGCCCTTCTCGGCCACGCGCTTCGACGCGTCGACGCACACCGGCGGGCACGGGATCGGGGGGAAAGCAGCACCATGAGGGCGTTCATGTTCGACGGAGCGCCCATCCCGTTCCGCCCCGGCCAGACCGTCGGAGCCGCACTGCTGGCCGCCGGCATCAGGTCCTGGCGCACCACCCGTCGCCAGGAGCGACCGCGCGGCGTGTTCTGCGGCATCGGCGTGTGCTTCGACTGCCTGGTGACCGTCGACGGCGTCGCGAACCAGCGGGCCTGCCGGGTCGCGGCGGAGCCGGGCATGCAGGTGACGACGCAGGAGGGAACCGGCCATGGCGACTGGGCGGTCTGACGGCCCCCGCCCCGCGGGCATCGCCGTGATCGGCGCGGGACCGGCCGGGCTCGCCGCTGCCGTGGCCGCGGCCGACGTCGGCGCGGATGTCGTGCTGCTGGACGCGGAAGCGGGACCGGGCGGCCAGTTCTGGCGGCATCCCGCACCGGCCGGCGGTGCAGCCGGCGTCGGGCCGTTTGCCGGCGGCGCACCCGTCGACGGTGTTCCCGACGAAAATGACGCCGCCCTCGGCGCTGCCGACGTCGCATACCTGCACCACGGCCTGTCGACCTACCGACGCCTGGTCGCCCGATGGGATCGGCACGTGTCCTCCGGCCGGGGCGAGTACCGCAGGCGTACCGAGGTCTGGGCCGCCGAACGGGAGGGCGGCAGTGTCCGGCTGCATCTGGCCCGCGGCGGTGTGGGCGGCGTCGCCGGCGAGATCCGCGCGGCTGCCGTCGTTCTCGCCACCGGCGCGTACGACCTGCAGGTGCCGTTCCGGGGCTGGGACCTGCCTGGGGTGATGACGGCGGGCGGAGTGCAGGCGCTGCTCAAGGGGAACGCGGTGCTCGCCGGCCGCCGGGTCGCCGTCGCCGGGACCGGGCCGTTCCTGCTGTCGGTCGCCTCCGGGCTGGCGCGCAGCGGTGCCCACGTGGTGGGGATCTTCGAGGCGGCACCGGCACGCGCTTGGGGTCGGATGGCCGCCGCCGGCGCCACCCAGCTCGGAAAGTTTCGCGAGGCCGGCGGCTACGGGCTCGCCTTCGCCCGCCGCCGCGTCCCGGTGCACACCGGCTGGACGGTGCTCGCCGCCCAGAGCCACGGCGGGCCGGGGCTGGCGAGCGTCCGGGTCGCCCCGGTCGGGCTGGAGGGCGCGGTCGACGAAACCCGTTCCCGCACCGTCGATGTCGATCTGCTCGCGGTCGGGTGGGGCTTCGTGCCGCGACTGGAACTGGCCGTCGCGCTCGGCTGCCGCACCGAGCCCGGAGCGGGCGGACTCCCGGTGGCAGTGGCGGACGGCGGGCAACGGGCCAGCGTTCCAGGGGTGTATCTGGCCGGTGAGGTCTGCGGGGTCGGCGGCGCCGCGCAGGCGCTCGTCGAGGGCGAGATCGCCGGCTGCATGGCCGCGGCGGAGCTGGACGGGCCTCCGGCGCCGGCGCAGCGTCGCACCCTGGCACGGCGGCTGGCCACGCCGCTGCGCCGCCGCGCCCGCATGCGGCAGTTCGCCGACACGCTCGGCCGATCGTTCCCGGTGCCCGGCACCTGGCGGGAAGTCCTCCCGCCGGAGACCGTGGTGTGCCGCTGCGAGGAGGTAACCGCCGCCGACATCCTGTCGGCCGCGCGCCGATACGGGGCCCGCGACGCGCGCACCGTGAAGCTCCTGGCGCGGCCGGGGATGGGCTGGTGCCAGGGCCGCATCTGCGGGTATGCGACCGAGGCGCTGGTGGCCGCCGACGCCGGTGTGCCGGCCGTCCACCGCGCGCCCGGCATCCCGGTCGCGTTCCCGGTGCCGCTCGGGGCGGTGGGCGGCCCGGCCGCGTTCGACGGCCTATCACGGACGCTGTAGCGGCCTGGGCGGCGACCAGCCACTTGCATGAATAAGTATCATGTGACATTGTACTGACGGAGCGCGACACGGCCGAGCAACAACCAGGAGGAGTTCATGTCCGATCCCAGCAAGCCCTGGCGCGGCGTCATCGTCGCCACCGCGCTCCCGATGAACGACGACCTCTCCGTGGACTACGACGCCTACGCCGAGCACGTCGCCTGGCTCGCCTCGCAGGGCGTGGACGGCGTCGCGCCCAACGGCTCCCTCGGCGAGTACCAGACGCTCACCGCCGAGGAGCGCGCCACGGTCGTCGAGGTCGCCGTTCAGGCCTCCCCGGACGGCTTCGTGGTGATGCCCGGGGTCGGTGCCTACGGCGCCATGGAGTCGCGGCGGTTCGCCGAGCAGGCCGCCGAGGCCGGGGCGCAGGTGCTGATGGCCCTGCCGCCGAACACCTACCCCGCCGACGAGCGCAGCCTCAAGGAGCACTTCCGCGAGATCGCCAAGGCCGGGCTGCCGGTCTCCGCCTACAACAACCCGATCGACACGAAGGTCGACCTGACCCCGCCGCTGCTGGCCCAGCTGTACGACGAGGGCCTGATCGTGGCCGTCAAGGAATTTTCCGGCGACGTGCGCCGCATCTACGAGATCACCGAGCTGGCACCGGGTCTCGATCCGATGATCGGCACGGACGACACCGTGCTGGAGGTTGCGCTGGCGGGCGCCAAGGGATGGGTAGCCGGGTACACCAACGCCTTCCCCGTCTCGACGATCGAGCTGTACCGCGCCTGCATGGCCGGGGACCTGGCCACGGCGCTGCCGCTGTACCGGCTGCTGCACCCCCTGCTGCGGTGGGATTCGAAGACGGAGTTCATCCAGGCCATCAAGCTGTCCATGGAGATGGTCGGCCGCCGGGGCGGGAAGTGCCGCCCGCCGCGGCAGCCGCTCAAGCCCGAGCAGGAGGCCGCGGTGCGTGCCGCGACCGAGGCCGCGATCGCGGCCGGGCTGCACTGACGCCGGCAGGATTGCGCCGGCTCGCCCTGCGGCGCACGATCGACACGGTCCTTCGAGGGAGGTTCGAATGCGGACGACGAAGGTGCTGCACGCGGTCGAATCGCACACGGAGGGCATGCCCACCCGGGTGATCACCGGCGGAGTCGGAGTGCTGCCCGGCGCCACCATGGCCGAGCGCCGCGCCTGGTTCCTGGAGAACTCCGACGAGCTGCGCACCCTGCTGATGTACGAACCGCGCGGCCACGCGTCGATGTCCGGCGCCATCCTGCAGCCCCCGACCCGCGACGACGCCGACTTCGGTGTGCTCTACATCGAGGTGTCCGGCTGCCTGCCCATGTGCGGGCACGGGACCATCGGCGTGGCAACCGTTCTCGTCGAAACGGGCATGGTGCCGGTCGTCGAGCCGGTCACCACCATCCGGCTGGACACCCCCGCGGGGCTGGTGGTGGCGACCGTGCAGGTGCGAGACGGGCACGCCGAGCAGGTGACGATCGCCAACGTGCCGTCGTTCTCCGTCACGCTGGACGGCCGCGTCGACGTGCCCGGGCTGGGCGCCGTCCGCTACGACCTCGCCTACGGCGGCAACTTCTACGCCATGGTGGACCTCGCCGAGCTCGGCCTGCCGTTCGACCGGGCCGCCAAGGACGACTTGCTGTCCGCCGGGCTGGCGATCATGGACGCCATCAACGCCGCCGGCGAGCCGGTGCACCCGCTGGACGGCACCATCCGCGGGTGCCACCACGTGGCCCTGATCGCGCCGGGTTCCGACGCCCGGCACTCGCGTCACGCCATGGCGATCCACCCGGGCTGGTTCGACCGCTCGCCCTGCGGCACCGGCACCAGCGCCCGCATGGCGCAACTGCACGCCCGCGGCCAACTCGCCCTGGACACCGACTTCGTCAACGAGTCGTTCATCGGCACCACGTTCACCGGCCGGCTGGTCGGCACCGATTCCGTCGGCCCGTACCCCGCGGTGCTGCCCACCATCACCGGCCGGGCCTGGGTCACCGGCACGGCCCAGTACATGCTCGACCCCACCGATCCGTTCCCCGCGGGATTCCTGTTGTAGTCCCGAGAGATATCGCCCTGGTATGACGCCGCCCGCTGCCAACCGGCAGCCCGGCCCGGCCGAAAGAGGTTCGCCCCAATGGAAAGTCGCTCCCCGCAGGCGCCGTCCGATGTCGTCGTCTCCGTCCCGGCCGCGGACGGCGCCGCGGTGTCCGCCGCCGCCGACAAGGCCCGCGCCGCGCAGCGCGGCTGGGCGGAATCGGCGTCCGCCCGGTCCGCCGCACTGGACGCCGCCGCCGGAGCCGTCGCCGCCGCGGCCGGCGAACTGGCCGACCTGATGGTGCGCGAGGTCGGCAAGCCGCTCGGCGAGGCGAGAGGCGAAGTGGCCCGGTCGGTCTCGATCCTGCGCTACTACGCGCAGCAGGTGTTCGACCCGATCGGCCGGATGCACGCCCCGTCCGGCCGCGGACTGCTCTATTCGGTGCGCCGGCCGCGCGGGCTGGCGGGGCTGATCACCCCCTGGAACTTCCCGCTGGCGATCCCCCTCTGGAAGGCGGCGCCCGCGCTGGCGTTCGGCAACGCGGTGCTGCTCAAGCCGGCGCCGGAGGCGACGGCCTGCGCGCTGCGGCTCGCCGAACTCCTGGCCCCGCACCTGCCGGACGGCCTGCTGCACGTCCTTCCCGGGGACGCCGAAACCGGGCAGGCCGTCGTCGAGGCCGCCGACGTCGTCTCGTTCACCGGATCGGTGGCGGCCGGCCGCGCCGTCAGCGCCGCCGCTACCGCCCGCGGCGTGCCGGCGCAGGCCGAGATGGGCGGCCAGAACCCGGCGATCGTGCTGCCGGACGCCGACATCCCTGTGGCTGCCGCCCAGATCGCTTCCGCCGCAGCAGGTTTCGCCGGTCAGAAGTGCACCGCGACGAAACGCGTCATCGTCGTGGGCGACGCGGAGCCG
Organism: Nakamurella lactea; assembly: GCA_044463185.1. Lineage (GTDB taxonomy): Bacteria > Actinomycetota > Actinomycetes > Mycobacteriales > Nakamurellaceae > Nakamurella > Nakamurella lactea_A. Next base: position 12,038 of record JBIQMQ010000017.1, read on the forward strand.
ATGCGCACGGCGCTGGTCGGTGCCATCGAGGCGCTGACGGTTGGCGACCCGGCGGACGCCGCGACCGCGGTCGGCCCCGTGATCGACGCCGCCGCCCGGGACCGCGTCACGAGCGCCGCCGACTCCGCGGTGGCTGCGGGCGGCCGCATCCTCACCGGTGGGCGGCCCGTCGACGGCGACGGATTCTTCGTGCAACCCACCCTCGTCGAGGACGCGCCGATCGACCACCTGCTCGCCTGCGACGAGGTCTTCGGGCCCATCGCGCTGCTGCAGGTCGCGGCGACCGCCGACGAGGCGCTGGCGCTGGCCAACGGGGTGCGCTACGGCCTGGCGGCCGCCGTCTACACCTCGAACCTCGCCGCGGCGATGCACATGGCGAACCGGCTCGAGGCCGGGCTCGTCAAGGTGAATGCGCCCACGTCCGGCGTCGACTTCTACCTGCCGTTCGGGGGTGAGAAGGACTCGTCCCTGGGTCCCCGGGAGCAGGGCAAGGCGGCCCAGGAGCTCTACACCTCCGTCCACACGGTCGCGATGGCGCCGTGACCCACTATCGGACGAGCGGCGTGGAGCCGCGGTATGGGAGAGTAGGCGCCGTGCAGCGGAGCCTACGGTCGAGCGACGGCGCCGCACCGTCGGACGATGCTGCGGACGTTCCGGATCTGCCGATGCTGTCCCGGTCGTCGTCGGCGCGGGCGCAGGTGGCCGAGGCGCTGCGCGGAGCAATCATCACAGGCGTGATGCAACCGGGCCGGCTGTACTCGGCGCCCGCACTGGCCGAACAGTTCGGCGTATCGGCCACGCCGGTGCGCGAGGCGATGGTCGACATGGTGGCGGAGGGCCTGGTGCAGGCGGTTCGCAATCGTGGCTTCCGCGTCACGGAACCCACCGACGCGGAGCTGGACGATATGGCCGAGGTCCGGCTGCTCATCGAGGTACCCACCGTCGCGCGCATCGCCGAAGGGTTCCGACCGGAGTGGCGCGGCGCCATCGGGCGGCTGCGCGGCACGGCGGACCAGATCGTCGATTGCGCCCGGACCGGCGATCTCATCGGCTACGTGGAGGCCGACCGGCGATTTCACCTGGGCCTGCTGGCGCTGTCCGGCAACCAGCAGCTCGTGACGGTCGTGGGTGACCTGCGGGCGCGCAGCCGGCTCTACGGACTGGCGGAATTGCAGGCGTCGGGCGCGCTGGGTCGCTCCGCCGCCGAGCATCACGAACTGCTCGATTTGGTCGAGGCCGGCGACGCCAGCGGCGCGGCCGAGCTGATGCGGCGCCACATCGGCCACGTCCGCGGCGTCTGGGCGGGTCGCTCCGAGCCGTGACGAAGCCGTAGTGAAGGTCGAGACGAGCGCTAGCGAGTCTCGGCCGAAACGGAGGCGAGGAACGGCTCAATCAGATACTGCCGTGACGAAGGCGAGGAACGGCTCACAATAAGGTTCCGCCGTGACGCAGAGGCTCAATAAGAGTGCAGTCGCAGCCGGGATCAAATTAGCCGAGATCGGTGGCGGCAAATGTGTCGCACCGGTTCGCGTCGCCGGTGGAATAGCCCGTCTCGAACCACTTCTGGCGTTGCGCGGCGGTGCCGTGCGTGTACTTCGAAGGGTCGGGGTTGGTACCGCCCAGGTGTGCCTGAATCCAGTCGTCGCCGATCTTGCCGGCGGTGTCCACCGCGTTGGCGATGTCGGCGGCGGTGATGTCGCTGATCAGCACCTGGCCGTCGTCGCCGGGCACGGTCGATGCGTGCTCGGCCCACACGCCGGCGTAGCAGTCGGCCTGCAACTCCAGGCGGACCGAATCCGACTCGGGCCCGGAGCGCGTCGACATGGCGTCCATTCGTCCCAGCAGATCCTGGACGTGGTGCCCGTACTCGTGGGCGAGCACATAGGCCTGGGTGAACAGCGATGCATCGGCCCCGAACTGGGTTTCGAGGTCGTCCCAGAAGGTGAGGTCGATGTAGACGGTCTTGTCCGCGGGGCAGTAGAAGGGGCCCATCGAGGCGCTGCCCTGGCCGCAGCCGGTCGAGGTGCTGCCGGAGTAGAACACCGTGGGCGACTCCGTGTAGGCGGTGCCGCTGCCGCGCATCGCGGATTTCCAGTAGGCCTGCACCGAGTTGACGATCGCCACGACCGCGCAGTCGTCGTTGGCGGCGGCGTCCGCGCCGGTGCGGCAGGACTCCGCGAGTTCGGAGTTGTCCGCCTGGTCGGTGCCGGCGCCGATGCCGAGCTGTTCCAGCAGCCCGCCGGCTCCGCCGTTGTCGCTGCCGCCGCCGCTCATCAGGGCGACGATGACCGCGACGATCACGCCGACGAGTCCGAGCCCGCCGCCGGCGGCGCCGATTCGGCCGCCAGGGAATCCGCCGCTGCCGCGCCGGTCCCGCACCTGGGATGTGTCCAGCCGGGCGCCGCGATTGAACCTCATGGCTGCTCCTCGGGGGTGTCGGTGCTGCGAGGCCGGCCAGCCGCACGGGCGGGTGCTGTCCAGTATGACGCCGTCCTCGGCGATCGCGTCGCCGCAGCCGTGGCCGGATTCACATCAGGCAATTTTGCGCAATGCGCAAGTCCGAGCCTACTGTGGAATACGTGACTTCCACACACGCCGTGGCGCCTGCCGCTTCCGCGGTCGGCTCTCCCGCCGCCGCCGGACCGACGGACACTGCGAGCCTGCGCGAGCGTAAGAAGGACGCCACCCGACGCGCCCTGGCCGAGCGTGCGCTGGAGCTGGCGCGGAGCCGCGGCTACGGCGGTTTCACGATCGCCGAGCTGGTCGCGGACGTCGGCGTCTCCCGGCGCACGTTCTCCAACTACTTCGCATCCAAGGCGGAGTGCGTCGCAGCCGTGACCGACGGGTGGCTGGACGACGTGCTGGAGGCAATCCGCAGCGCGCCCGCCGGTACCAGCCTGCTCGACGTGCTGCAGACGGGCTTGATTGCCGTGGCGCGGGACGGCTCCGAGCGGTGGGGAGCGCTGCAGCGGGTCGCCGACAGCGCGCCCGAACTGCAAGCGCAGATGCTCGCCGGCGACGAGGCCGTCGCGGAGTTGATCGGCGACGAGGTGGCCCGCCGCACCGCCCTTCCGCCGGACGACATCCGGATCCGGCTCTTGGCCATGTTCGCCGTCACCGCTGGCCGCGAGGTGCTGACCCGCTGGGCCGCCACCCGAGTCGAAACCAACGGGGACCTGGGTAACTCAGAACTGGCGTATCTGCTCGAAACCGCTTTCTCCATCATCGATCTCGGCGGTCTCCCCACGCCGCCGCGCAGCTAGTCCCGCACCGACCGCCGCCGGTGGGAACCTGCTCACCGGACACATCACCACGACGTCAAGAAGGTTCACGATGGCACGCCTGCTGTACCGCATCGGCCGATTCGCTTCGCGGAAGCGGTGGGCCGTGCTCGCCGCCTGGCTGGTGGCACTGATCGGTCTGGGCGGCGCCGCGCTCGGCCTCAGCGGCACGCTCAGCGACTCTGTCTCGATCCCCGGAACGCCCGCGCAGCAGGCGATGGACGAGATGTCCGTCGCGATGCCGTCGTATGCGGGGGCCACCGGACGCGTGGTGTTCGCCGCCCCGGAGGGTCACACCCTGACGGAACCCGCGTACTCCCAGGCGGTCTCGGCCATGCTGGCGAAGTCCGCGGACCTGGAATCCGTGATCACGGTGGTTAGCCCGTTCGACGCCAAGGCCGTCTCGCCGGACGGCCGGGTGGGTATGGCGCAGATCCTGTTCCGGGGCCAGATCACCGAGGTGCCCGAGTCGACGCAGGACAGCCTGGCCGATTTGGCCGCCGAGTACTCCACCGACGGCATGTCGATCGACCTCGCCGGGGCCGCCGTGAAACAGATGCCGGCGATCGGGTCGACGGAGGGACTCGGCGTCGTGGTAGCGCTCGTAGTGCTGCTGGTCACGTTCGGTTCGGTGGTGGCGGCGGGCCTGCCGCTCCTCACCGCGCTGATCGGTGTCGGCGTCGGCATGGCCGGAATCCTCATCGTCTCCGGGTTCGTCGACATGTCGTCCACGGCACCCATTCTCGCGTTGATGCTAGGGCTCGCGGTAGGCATCGACTACGCCTTGTTCATCGTCAACAGACACCGGCGGCAGCTGCGCGACGGCATGCCGGTCGAAGAGTCCATCGGCCGCGCAGTCGGCACCGCGGGGTCGGCCGTCGTGTTCGCCGGGCTCACCGTCGTGATCGCACTCGCGGCCCTGACGGTGGTCGGCATCCCGTTCCTGACGGTGATGGGCGTCGCGGCCGCCGCTACCGTCGTGATGGCAGTCGCCGTCGCGATCACGCTGGTGCCGGCACTGCTCGGCTTCGCCGGGCCGAGGGTGCTCCGCCGCAGGGACCGGGCCCGCTACGCGGAGATGCTCGCCGGTGCAGGCGCAGCACAGGGCGGCGTCATCCACGCGAAGCACGCGGCACCGGAGCCGGAAGCGACGGCTGCCGCAGCGCCCGCCCGCCCCAACCGGTGGGCGGCATTCGTCGGTCGGCGCCCCATCACCGTGCTGGTCGTCGGCGTCATCGCCCTGGGAGTCCTGGCGATACCGGCGTTCTCGCTGCGGATGGGCCTGCCCGACGACGGCAACGCCGCCCCGTCCACCACCCAGCGGCACGCCTACGACCTGATCGCCGGCGCCTTCGGACCGGGCGCCAACGGACCGCTCGCCGTCACCGTGCAGCCGGACGACCCGTCCCGCCTCGGCACCGCGCTTCTCGGCACCGCGGGCAGTCTGTCGGCGCTGCCCGGTGTGGTAGTCGCCCAGCCCGCCGGTGCCAGCCCCGACGGATCCATGGGCCTGATCCAGGTGCTTCCGGCGACCGGCCCGAGTGACGCGGCCACCGAGGACCTGGTGCACCAGATTCGCGCCATGGCACCGGAACTCGGCCAGCGCGTCGGCGCGTCGATCGACGTCACCGGCCAGACGGCGATGCAGATCGACGTCTCCGAGAAGCTCGCCGATGCACTCCCGGTGTACCTGGTGATCGTGGTCGGCCTGGCGCTGATCCTGTTGCTCGTGGTGTTCCGCTCCATCCTGGTGCCGCTGAAGGCCGCCCTGGGATTCCTGCTGACCATCGCCGTCAGCTTCGGCCTCGTGGTGGCCGTCTACCAATGGGGCTGGCTCGGAGCACTGTTCGGGGTGCACACGGCGGCGCCGATCGTCAGCTTCCTGCCGATCATCCTGGTGGGCGTGCTGTTCGGGCTGGCCATGGACTACGAGGTGTTCCTGGTCTCCGGCATGCGCGAAGCCTGGGTGCACGATGGCGGTGAGATCGGCGCGAAAGCCGCTGTGCGCAGCGGCTTCTCGGCCGGATCAAAGGTGGTGACCGCGGCCGCGATCATCATGGGCAGCGTCTTCGGTGGTTTCATCCTGGCGCCGGACACGATCATCGCCTCGATCGGTTTCGCCCTGGCTCTCGGTGTGCTGGTGGACGCGTTCGTCGTGCGGATGACCTTGGTTCCGGCGGTGATGACCCTGATCGGTAAGCACGCCTGGTACCTGCCGCGATGGCTGGACCGCATCCTGCCGAATGTGGACATCGAGGGCGCCGCGCTCGCCGACAAGGACGAAGCGCGCGAGCTCACCCCCGCCTGACCCCCCGTCCCCGAGTCGACTGCCCCAGCGGAGTCGATGTGCTCCGCTGGGGCAGTCGACTCGGAAGTTGGGGCGGGTGGGCGCTGTTACCCTTGCAGCGGAGGCGTGTCCGAGTGGCCGAAGGAAGCCGCCTTGAAAGCGGCCAGGTGTAACAGCCTCGGGGGTTCGAATCCCTCCGCCTCCGCATCCGGAATACAGCCTGACCTGCGGCGATGGTGAGCACCGCGGCCTCCGGGCCCCGCGTTCGCCGGGGCGGCTACCCGGTCGGCAGCCGCTGGTCGGGGCATGCAGTCAGGACCCGCTGCATCGCGGCCTTTTCTGGCGCGGTGACGGACAACCCGTAGGCCGCCTTGACGGCGATCTGGCGCGCCACGTACTCGCAACGGAACGCCTTGTTCGGCGGCAGCCACTCGGCGGCGTTCGACTTCCCCTTCGCCGCGTTCGCCACACCGCTCACGGCCAGCAGGCCCAGCGGGTCGTTGGCGAACGCCACCCGGCGCCCGTCGGTCCATCGCCACGCGCCGGACTGCCACGCGTTGGCGAGCGCCACGACATGGTCGATCTGCACGTTGGCGGAGGTCTTCACGCCGCGGACGAAATGGATCTCGAGTCCGGAATACGGATCGAAAAGCACCCCCGTCATCACCGTGCAGCCGTCGTCGCGGACGGTCGCACCGTGCAGGTCGCGGGCCAAGATGTCGTCCCGGGTGCGGCAGCCGTTGCCGCCGAGCGGGGCGGTGTGGTCGTCGGTCCACGCCGGGCCGAACACGTCCCGCTGGTACCCGGTCAGCGGCGCCTTGCCCTTGACCGTCAGCGTGTCGAGAGCCCGAAGCGCGCCGCCGTGCGCCGCCAACGAACCGGACCCAGCGGTCGCATCGCCGTCGCGCACCACGTGCAGGGCTCCCGTGACGCCGAGCACGACGAAGACCACCAACGCTGAGGCGGAGACGACGAGCCTTTTCACCGCACCGACCCCACGCGGCGGCTGCCCCCGGGCCGGTTGTCGACGAGTGGCATCACGGCCCCATCATCGCTGCCGACTCCGACGACCGACGCCCCGGGGCGACATCGTGATAGCTTGCGCGGACCGTGTCGAAATCTCGAGTGGCCGTTCGACGCATTGATGAGTCCGGGCGACGGGCCCGGCCGAATCGAAGGAGATCGCGATGCGCGTCATGGTGCTGGTGAAGGCAAATGAGGACTCCGAGGCGGGGCGGATGCCGTCGACCGAGGAACTCACCGAGATGGGTGCGTACAACGAAGAGCTGGTCAAGGCCGGCATCATGCTCGCCGGGGACGGTCTGGCCTCCTCGTCCCAGGGCAAGCGGGTGCGTTTCGGCGGCGACAAGCCCGCGGTGATCGACGGACCGTTCGCCGAGACCAAGGAACTTGTGGCCGGGTTCTGGATCTGGGAGGTCGCCTCGATGGAGGAGGCCGTGGAGTGGCTCAAGCGGGCGCCGTTCCGGGAGGGCGAGGTGGAACTGCGTCGGTTCTTCGAGCCCGTGGACTTCGGCGAGGCGTTGACGCCGGAGCTGCGTGAGCAGGAGCAGCGGCTGCGCGACGAGGCCGCGTCTCGGCAGAAGTGACGTCGCCGCGGCCGGACATCCGGCGCACGATCGAGGCGGTCTGGCGGATCGAGGCCGCCCGGCTCATCGCCGGGCTGGCCAGGACGGTCCGCGACATCGGGCTCGCGGAGGATCTCGCGCAGGACGCGCTGGTGGCTGCGCTCGAGCAATGGCCGGCGGCCGGTGTGCCGGACAGTCCGGGCGCATGGCTGATGACCGTGGCCCGGCGGCGCGGAGTGGACACGATCCGCCGCCGGGCCACGCTGGAACGCAAGCTCGAGGAGTTCGGCCGCGACCTCACCGGAGAAGCCACGCCGATGGACGACATCGAGATCGAGGAGCACGTCGGGGACGACGTTCTTCGGCTGATCTTCACCGCCTGCCACCCGGTGCTCACCCCTGAGGCCAGGGTGGCGCTGACGCTGCGAACGGTCGCCGGACTGACCACCGAGGAGATCGCCCGCGCGTTCGTGGTGCCGACGCCGACGATGGCGCAGCGCATCACGCGCGCCAAGCGGACGCTGTCCGCGGCCGGCGTGCCGTTCGAGATCCCGGTCGGTTCGGAACTGGACTCGCGGCTGGCCTCGGTGCTGGAGGTCGTCTACCTCGTCTTCAACGAGGGGTACACCGCCACCTCGGGCACGTCCTGGGCGCGCCCCGAGCTGTGTGCCGAAGCAATACGGCTCGGCCGGATGCTCGGTGGGCTCGCTCCGCAGGAGCCCGAGGTGCACGGCCTCGTCGCGATGATGGAGATCCAAGCGTCCCGGCTGACGGCGCGGGTAGCGGCGGACGGCACACCGATCACCCTGCTCGACCAGAACCGTTCCCGGTGGGATCGGCTGCTGATCCAGCACGCGTTGGCAGAGCTCGATCGCGCCGAGGCGTTGCACGGCGGCGGACCGTACGTGCTGCAGGCCCAGATCGCGGCCTGCCACGCCCGCGCGGCGGTCGCCGCCGACACGGACTGGGCGCGCATCGCATCGCTGTACGAGGTGTTGGTCGCGCAGACCGGCTCGCCCATCGTCGAGCTCAACCACGCCGTTGCCGTCGGAATGGCCGAGGGACCGGCGGCCGGATTGGCGCGGGTCGACCAGCTGAGGGAACGGCCGGAGCTGCGCGCCTACCATCTGCTGCCCTCGGTGCGCGGCGACCTGCTGGCGAAACTCGGCCGGACAGACGAGGCACGCGCCGAATTCGAGCGGGCTGCCGGTATGACCTCCAACGAGAAAGAACGCGCGCTGCTACTCGCCCGCGCCGCGTCCTGCTGACTGCTGGGTCGGCCGTCGACGGCCAGGACTCCGCGGCGGCTCAGCGCTCCCAGGACGCTCAGGACTCCCCGGCGGCTCAGCGCTCCCAGGACCGGGCCGCGGCGAGGAAGGCGTCGTTGCCCGCCGGCAAGCCGATCGTCACCCGCACCCCGCCCGAGGCGTCCGAGAACGGCCGCACGACGACGCCGCCCTCCTCGCAGTGCCTGGCGAATTCGGCGGAGCGCTCGCGCAGCGGCAGCCATACGAAGTTCGCCTGCGACTCGGGCACGTCGTACCCGGCCTCGCGCAGCGCGGCCAGCACCCGGGAGCGTTCGGCGACGACCTCCGCCAGCCGCCGCTCCAGCTCCGGCCGCGCCTCCTGGGACAACGCGGCGACCCCCGCCGCCTGGGCCAGCCTGTTCACCGCGAATGGCAGCCCGACCTTGCGGATCGCCGTGATCACCTCGGGCGAGCCGACGGCGTAGCCGACGCGCAGCCCGGCCAGGCCGTACGCCTTGGACAGTGTTCGCAGCGACACGACGTTCGGGCGGGATAGGGCAGCCCGGATGCCGTCGGCGGCGGCCGGATCGCGCACGAACTCCACGTACGCCTCGTCCACGGCGACCAGCACCCGCTCCGGCACGGCGTCCAGGAACTCGGTGAGCTCGGATTCCGTCACCACCGTCGACGTCGGATTGTTCGGCGTGCACACGAACACCAGCCTCGTGCGGTCGGTCACGGCCGCGGCCAGCGCCGTCAGATCGAGGCGGTGGTCGGCGGCGACCGGCACCGTCACCGGCACCGCGCCCACCACCTTCGTCACGATCGGGTAGGCCTCGAACGAGCGCCACGGGAACAGCACCTCGCCGCCGTCGTCGCAGGTCGCCTGGATGAGCTGCTGGCACAGCGCCACCGACCCGCAACCCACCGCCACGTTCGCCACGCCCGCGCCGACCCGCGCGGACAGCGCCTCGGTCAGCGTCACCGCCGCATTGTCCGGGTAGCGGTTGAAACCCGACACCTGGTCCGCGCCCACCGCCGCCGCGATCGCCTCCGCGACGGAAGGCAAAGGGGGATAAGGCATCTCGTTGGACGCCAGCTTCACGGCGCCGGGCACCGTGCGCCCCGGCGCGTATGCCGGCAACTGCGCCAGCGCGCCCCTCAACTCCACCATGGGTCAACCCTCCGTCGCATCGATCCTGCGGCTGAGGGTATCGCGCCGCCGATGGCCCCAAGGCATGACGCCGCCCCCGGCCGTTCCGCGTCGCGCAGGGTCTCGATTCCGACCCGACACGGATCGCGGAATTGTGGTCGGATGGGGAAATGGCAGATCTCCTCTCCTCCCCCGGCGCGGCCGGGGAATCGTCCGTGCACACGACCCGCACGGTCGGAATCCACGCGGTCCCGCTGACCGTGAGTGCGCCGGCGGGCGAGGCTCCGAGCGCCGGGATCGTGCTGATCCAGGACGCGCTGGGCATGGCCCCGCCCATGGTCGAGGCGACCCGGCGGCTGGCGCGTCAGGGCTACCTCACCGTGGCGCCTCACCTCTATCACCGCACCACCGACGAGTGGTTCCCTTCTTTCGAACCGGCGAAGGGGCACATGGCGAAGCTGAACGGCGACGACCTGGCGCACGATGTGGCCGACGCCCGCGAATATCTCGAGGCGGCGGACATCCCGGCGGCGGCCGTGGGCATCGTCGGGTTCTGCATGGGCGGCACGGTGTCGCTGTGGCAGGCGGCCAGCGGAGACTTCGCGGCGTCCGTCACGTTCTACGGCGGTGGCGTGGGCAAGAGCCGCTGGCCGGGGGTGCCGGCCGGCCTGGAATCCGGGGCGCAGTTGCGCTGTCCCTGGCTGGGCCTGTACGGCGACAAGGACCGGTCCATCACCGTCGATGAGGTCGAGCGGTTGCGCACCGTGGCCGAGGCGACCGGCATGCCCACCAGCATCGTGCGGTACGCGAATGCCGGTCACGCATTCGCCACCGACCCCGATGCGGCGTCATACGTGGCCGACGCAGCCGCCGACTCGTGGGCCCGCGCCATCGGCTGGTTCGACGCGCACCTGCGGTGACGGCGCGGCGCCGACCACGTCGCGCGACGCCTGTCGCCGTCGTGTAGGAACGGAGCATGACGATTCCCCAGGTGTGCTGGCGGCCGTCGACCGAACAGATCTCGGCCGCCGCCGTCACCTCGTTCGCGCAGTTCTACAGCCAGCGGACCGGCCGCGACTACCCCGACTACACCGCGCTGTGGCGGGATTCCGTCACCGATATCGGCGGATTCTGGCAGGCCATCGCGGACTTCTACCAGGTGCGCTGGCACCAGGCGCCAGGGCCGGCGCTGGCCGACGCGTCGATGCCCGGCGCCCGCTGGTTTCCCGGCGGCACCTTGAACTACGCGGAGCATGCGCTGGGCGCGATCGAGGGCCGCGGCGACGACGACATCGCGGTGATCGAGACCGACGAGACCGGCTTCGAGCGGCAGATCACCCTCGGCGAGCTGCGCGACCTGGTCGGGGCGGCCCAGGCGGGCCTGCAGCGGCTGGGCGTCGGCACCGGTGACCGGGTGGTGGCGCTCGCGCCGAACCGGCTGGAGGCGCTGGTGGCCTTCCTGGCAACCGCGGCGCTGGGGGCGGTGTGGTCGTCCTGCTCGCCGGACTTCGGCGCCGCGTCCGTGATCGACCGGTTCACCCAGATCTCGCCGACCGTGCTGATCGCCGTGGACGGCTACACCTACGGCGGCAAACAGTTCGACGTCACCGCCACGGTGCGCGATATCCGTGCTGCGCTACCGGATCTCGCCGGCGTGGTGCACATCCCGACGCTCGGCACCCCCACGCCCGCCGGCGCGATCCCGTGGAATGCGCTGCTCGCCGAGCCGGCCGAGCCGGTCTACACGCCGGTGGAGTTCTCCGCGCCGCTGTGGGTGCTGTACTCGTCGGGCACCACCGGGCTGCCCAAGCCGATCGTGCACTCCGTCGGCGGCATCCTGCTGGAGCACCTGAAAACCCTTGGCCTGCATCACGATCTCGGCCCGGGCGACAGGTTCTTCTGGTTCACCACCACCGGCTGGATGATGTGGAACCTGCTGATCGGCGGGTTGCTCGTCGGATCCACGGTCGTCTTGTATGACGGAAATCCCGGCAAGCCGGATTTGTCGGTGCTGTGGCGGCTCGCCGCACGGCACCGCATCGGCTACGTCGGCGTCTCGGCGGCATTTCTGCACGCCTGCCGCGCCGCCGGGCTGACACCCGAAGCGGAGCTGGATCTTTCGTGCGTACGGGTGGTCGGCTCGACCGGCTCGCCGCTGTCCTCGGACGGCTTCGACTGGGTGATGGAGCACATCGGAGCGCAGGTGCAGATTTCGTCGCTGTCCGGCGGCACCGACGTCTGCACCGCCGTCGTCGGCGGGGTGCCGACCGTGCCGGTGTGGCGCGGAGAGATCTCGGCGCGTGCGCTCGGCGCGGCCGTCGACGCGTTCGACGAGCAGGGCAGGCCGGTCGTGGACCAGGTCGGCGAACTCGTGATCACCGCGCCGATGCCCTCCATGCCCGTCTGCTTCTGGGGGGACACGGACGGAAGTCGCGTGCGCGCAGCGTATTTCGACTATTTCCCGGGTGTCTGGCGGCACGGCGACTGGGTGCGCATCACCAGCCGCGGCTCGGTCGTGATCGAGGGCCGGTCCGATGCCACGCTCAACCGAGGCGGCATCCGCATGGGCACCGCGGAGTTCTACCGGATCGTGGAGGACGTCGACGGCGTCACCGACTCGCTGGTCATCGACACGTCCACCGCCGGCGGTGACGGTGATCTGGTGCTGTTCGTCGTGCTGGCCGACGGAGCACAGCTGGCCGAGGTGACGGATGCGGTGAAAATCGCTGTGCGCAAGGCCCTCTCGCCTCGCCACGTGCCGGGGGCGGTGATCGCGGTGCCGTCCGTTCCACGGACGCTCAGCGGCAAGAAGTGCGAGGTGCCGGTGAAGCGAATCCTGGGCGGGGCCGACATCGCGGCCGCGATCTCCCGCGATGCGCTGGCCGATCCGGAGGCGTTCGACCGGTTCATCGCGGCGGCGCGGGCGGGAGTGACCGGCGGGTGACGGGCCGGCAACGCCCACGTGTGACTGGTCGGCGGCACCCGGTGGCGACGGGTCGGCAACGCCCGGGGGTCACGACGCTCCGGCTGCGCCCGGCGGCCGTCGCGGCGCTGTCCGCGGTCGCGCTGGTGCTGGCCGGATGCGGCGCGACGCCGGAGGAGCCCGCGACACCGGGCCCTACCCCGCCCGCGATCACGGTGGTGACGGTGCCCGGGCCGAGCACCCCCGGGGCAG
>JBIQMQ010000018.1:0-23826 GCA_044463185.1 Nakamurella lactea
ACCATGCGCCGGTATCCGGCTGGTCACGCGCCTCGGCCGCGTCGCGAGGGCCCGGGCCGCCGGCGTCGCCCGCCGCCGTGCCGTGCCTGGTGGACGTCTCGGCTGCGGCCGCGCGCCGGGCGGCGTCACGGCGCGCGGCGGGAGTCCGGTAGACGGTCCCCGACAGTCGGCCGCGCGCATCGGCCCGCCGCGCACTGGACGCCACCAGCATGCCGCCCGCCACCCCGGCCAGCGCCGCGGCGACGGCGAGAAGCACGGCGGCCCAGGCGATCTGGGGCGCTTCCAGCGGTGTGGCGGGCCGCAGCAGCGCCGCCGCGAACTCGTCGGACGGCACGTGTGTGGCGGCGATCACGGCACTCACCCCGGCGGCGGCCGCGGCCAGTGCGACGACCACTCCCAGCAGCCGCCGGGTCATCCCCCGGCTGATCATGGCCGCGGCGAGCGCGGCCACCGCCACGAAGGCCAGCGGCACGAGCGCGACCGCCACGTCGGCGCCGTCGACCGTCACGGTCAGGTCGCCGGACAGCGGGTCGCGGTAGGCCCGCCGCCACCAGGGCAGGAAGGCGCCGCCGGCGCTCCCGGCGGCGCCGAGCAGTACCAGAAGCACGGACAGGCCGCTCCGGCGGGAGCGCCGTGCCGAGCGCTCGGCGGGTGCGCCGGTTCCGGTCACGGCGCCACGTGCCAGGTCGCCGCGGCCCCGATCGCGGCGAGCACGGCGGCAGCCTTGTTCTGACACTCGTGGTCCTCCGACTCGGGTACCGAATCGGCCACGATGCCCGCCCCGGCCTGCACGTGCGCCACCCCAGGTCGCAGCACTGCCGTGCGGATCGCGATCGCGGTGTCGGCGTCCCCGGCGAAGTCCAGGTATCCGACGATCCCGCCGTAGGGACCGCGTCGCGTCGGCTCGAGGTCGTCGATGAGTTGCAGGGCCCGTGGTTTCGGCGCCCCGGACAGGGTGCCGGCGGGGAAACAGGCGGTGACGGCGTCCAATGCCTCCCGGCCCGGTGCCAGCTCCCCCACCACCGTCGAGACGATGTGCATCACGTGCGAGTACCGCTCGATCGTGAAGAAGTCGGTGACGCGCACGCTCCCCGGCCGGCACACCCGGCCCAGGTCGTTGCGGCCCAGATCCACCAGCATGATGTGCTCGCTGCGTTCCTTCTCGTCGGCGAGCAGATCCTTGCCGAGCAGCACGTCGTCCTCGTCCGTCGCGCCGCGGGGCCTGGTCCCGGCGATGGGGTGCATGGACACGTGCCCGCCGCGCACGGTGACCAGCGCCTCCGGGGAGGAGCCCACGATCCACACCGACTCGCCGTCGGGAGTGGGCAGGTGCAGCAGGTACATGTACGGGCTGGGATTGGTGGCGCGCAGCACGCGATAGATGCGCAGCGCCTGCACCGCGAGGTCCCCGTCGGCGCCGGTCAGGTCGGCGTCGAACCGTTGGGACACGACGACCTGGAAGGCGTCGCCGGCCCGGATGTGCTCCTGCGCGGCCCGCACCGCGGCCTGGTAGTCGTCGGAGGAGGTGCGGCGCCGCACCTCGGGGACGGCGGCGGCGAAGCTGGCGGCCGGCAGCGCCACCGGCTGCGCGAGCCGTTCGGCCATGGCGTCCAACCGGGCCACCGCGTCGTCGTAGGCGGCGTCGACCCGCTCGTCGGTGCCGTCGAAGTTGATGGCGTTGGCGATGAGCGTGACGGTGCCCTCGTGGTGGTCCAGCGCTGCCAGGTCACCGACCAGCATCATCGCCAGCTCGGGGGCGCCGATCTCGTCGGGCTTGTCCCCGTCGATGCGCTCCAGCCTGCGGACTGCGTCATACCCGATATAGCCGACCATGCCGCCGGTGAGCGGCGGAAACCCGGCCGTGGCCTCGGTGTGCAGCAGCCGTAGGGATGCGCCCAGCGCGTCGAGCGGATTGCCGGTGGTGGGCAGCCCGGCCGGCGCCGTGCCCAGCCAGCACGCCTGGCCGCCGGATTCGGTGAGCACGGCGGCGCTGCCGGCGCCGACGAACGACCAGCGCGACCAGGACCGGCCGTGTTCGGCCGATTCCAGCAGGAACGTGCCCGGGCGCCCGGCCGCCAGCGTTGCGTACAGCCCCACCGGGGTCACGGCGTCGGCGAGGAGTCGGCGGGCCACCGGGATCACCCGTCGGCTGCCCGCGAGCTCCCGGAACGTGGCGCGATCGGGCACGGTGGCGCCGAGCGGCGGCAGGTCGTGGGGCATGAGGCTTATTCTGCCGGGTCGGCTCCCGGCACCGGGCCGCCGGCCGTCAGCACCCGGTCGGTGAAGCAGGTCGGCGCGCCGCTGTGGCAGGCGGGTCCGGTCTGGTCGACGAGCAGCAGCAGGCAGTCCAGGTCGCAGTCGTAGCGCACCTCGATCACCCGCTGCCGGTGGCCGGAGGTTTCGCCCTTCACCCAGTACTGCTGCCGGGAGCGGGAGAAATACGTGGCGCCGCCGGTCGCCAGGGTGCGCCGCACGGCCTCGGCGTCCATCCAGGCCAACATCAGAACCTCGCGCGTGTCGTACTGCTGCGCGATGGCAGGGATCAGCCCGTCGGCGTTGTAGGCCAACGATTCCGGGGTGACCTGGGTCCCGGGCTGCGTCATGCCGCGCTCCCACCGACGGCGCGGACCGGGTGGCAGCGATCGGCCAGCGCCGCCTTGACCTGGGCGATGGTGAACTCGCCGAAGTGGAAGACCGAGGCGGCGAGGACCGCGTCGGCCCCGGCGTCGGCGGCGTCCGCGAAGTGGTCCAGCGTCCCGGCGCCGCCGGACGCGATGAGCGGGATGGTGACGGCGGCGCGCACCGCCGCGAGCATGGCCGTGTCGAATCCGTTCCGGGTGCCGTCGGCGTCCATGGAGGTCAGCAAGATCTCCCCTGCCCCGGAATCCTGCGCGCGGCGCGCCCACTCGACCGCGTCGATGCCGGTGCCCTGCCGGCCGCCGTGCGTGGTGACCTCGTAGCCGGACGGGCAGTGCGCCGCGGGGTCGGCGACCGCCCGCGCGTCGATGGCGATGACGACGCACTGCGCGCCGAACCGCTCGGCGGCCTCGGACAGGAACGCGGGCCGGGCGACGGCCGCGGAATTGATGGAGACCTTGTCGGCGCCGGCGCGCAGCAGGGCGTCGATGTCGTCCACCGTGCGCACCCCGCCGCCGACGGTGAGCGGGATGAACACGCTCTCGGCGGTGCGCCGGATCATGTCGTAGGCCGTCTCGCGGTTGTCGGAGGTCGCTGTGATGTCCAGGAAGGTGAGCTCGTCCGCGCCCTCCTGGTCGTAGCGAGCGGCGAGCTCCACGGGGTCGCCCGCGTCGCGCAGCCCCACGAAGTTGACACCCTTCACGACGCGCCCGTCGGACACGTCCAGGCAGGGGATGACTCGGATCGCCACGCTCACGTCGTCCAGCCTACGGTCACGGCTCAGGCGACGGCGGCGAGCGCCTCGGGCAGCGTGAAAGCCCCTGCGTACAAAGCCTTTCCCACGATGGCGCCCTCCACGCCGATGCCGGCCAGCGACGCCAGGGCCGTCAGGTCGTCCAGCGACGAGACGCCGCCGGAGGCGACCACAGGCGCTGTCGCCTGCGCGCACACGGCGCGCAGCAGATCGAGGTTCGGCCCTTGCAGTGTGCCGTCCTTGGTGACGTCGGTGACGACGTACCGGGAGCAGCCCTCGCGCTCCAGCCGGTCCAGCACCTCGAACAGGTCGCCGCCGTCCTGGGTCCATCCACGGGCGGCCAGGGTCCGTCCCCGCACGTCCAGGCCGATCGCCACCCGGTCGCCGTAGCGGGCGATGACGGACGCGCACCAGGCCGGGTCTTCGAGGGCGGCGGTGCCGATGTTCACCCGGCGGCAGCCGGTGGCCAGCGCGGCCTCCAGCGACGCGTCGTCGCGGATACCGCCGGAGAGCTCGACCTTGACGTCCAGCGCGCCGACGACCTCGGCGAGCAGCTCCGCGTTGGAGCCGCGGCCGAAGGCGGCGTCCAGGTCCACCAGGTGGATCCATTCGGCGCCGTCGCGCTGGAAGTCCAGGGCCGCGTCCAGCGGGGCGCCGTAGTTGGTTTCACTGCCGGCCCGGCCCTGCACCAGGCGCACGGCCTGGCCGCCGGCGACGTCGACGGCCGGAAGGAGTTCGAAGGTCACGCTCGGTGAGTCTACTGGGCGGGCGCCTTGTCGGGCTCCGGCGTCGGGTCCGGAAGCGTCAGGAAGACCGACACCACGAGGGCTATCACCGGCATCACCAGCAGCGTCGCCAGCGCGGTGTGCAGGCTGGTGGCGTCGGCCAGGTAGCCCAGCAGCGGGTTGGCCAATCCGCCGACCGACGCGCCGAGGCCCACCGTGACGCCGCTGGCGGTGCCGATGCGGTTGGGCAGGAAGTCCTGGCCGAGCAGCACGAACACCGAGAACGGCAGGTAGCTGGCGATGCCGGCGACCGCCACGAACAGGAACGTGATCGGCACGGTGTCGACGTACAGCATGCCCAACAGCGCGGGGATGACCAGCGTGAATCCGGCCCTGATCGGCACCAGCGGGTTGAACCGGTCGCCCAGCCACCCGCCGATCATGGTGCCCGCCGCGCCGCATACCAGGTAGGTGGTCAGAGCCGCGCCGCCGGTGGCCTGCGAGGTGCCCAGGTGGTGGATGAAGTACAGGGCGACGAACGAGGTGAGCCCGAAGAACAGGATCGAGCGGATCACCACGATCACGGTCAGCGTGGCGAACGCCGGCCAGTTGTCGCGGCCGGCGGGCAGCGTGGGCTTCGTGCCGCGGCTGGTGGGGCGGCTCAGGCTGGGCCCGAGGTAGCGCGCCAGGATCACCACCATGACGACGGCGGGCAGGACCAGCAGCGCCGTGCCGCGCAGTCCGAACGCCAGCAGCACCGGGGTGGCGACCACCGACCCCAGTGCGAACCCGGCGTTGCCGCCGAGCGCGAAGATCGACATGCCGGTGTTGGACCGGCCCGCCGCCATCCTGGCCGCCCGGGCCCCTTCCGGGTGGAACGCGGCGATGCCCAGGCCGGACAGCGCGATCACGATCCAGGTGAGCGGATAGTTCGGCATGTAGCCGGCCAGTACCACGCCGACGGCGGCCAACGCGATGCCGCCGCCGATCATCCAGCGCCGCGAACGCCGGTCGGCCCATATGCCGAACAGCGGCTGCGCCACCGACGAGAGCACCGTGGAGGCCAGCGTGATGCCGGAGATCGCGGCGTAGCTGTACTGGCGTTCGGCGACGAAGAACGGCAACAACGCCGGCACGATGCCCTGGTACAGATCGTCGACCAAGTGTGCGGAGGCGACCAGGGCGATGCCGCGAACGTTGAACGGAACCCGCCGGGACACCCTGTTGACCGTCACCCCGGTCAGCGTATGCGGTGCGCGCTACGGGCCGCACACGCGGCACCAGAAGGCCTGGATGGTGCGCCCGACACGGGCCAGGATCAGGGTGCGGGCGCGCCGGGTGTCGCCGGACGGTTTCAGGCGCCGGCGCAGGTCGTCGGGCACCACCGGGGTGCCCCGCTGCTTGATCTCCAGGGTGCCGACGCCGTCGCGGCGCAGCCAGCCGCGGACCGTCGCCTCGCGGAACGGGGCGGCGTCCACGATCTCGAAGGCCCGTAGCCCGGCCGGCGGCGTGTCCCCGGTCAGGTAGGCCAGGTGCTCGTCCAGCCGGGTTACGCCGTGCCGGGCGGCGAACTGGCGCAGCAGGTGTGCGCGGATCACCGCGCCGTCGGGTTCCACCAGGTAGCGGCGGGCGGGTGTGACGCCGTCCTCGGCGGGGTCGAGGTCGGTGAACTGTTCCCGGATGGCGTCGTCGCCGAGGACGGTCGCCCGTCGCCGGCAGGTGGCGAGCGCCGCCGGCCACGAGACGGCCTCGCGGACGCCGCCCCGCCAGGAGACGATCTCGATCTCGCCGGGCCTGCCCAGCGCGTCGAAATCGATACCGGGCGGCAGGCGCAGCACCGGCGGACGACCCGGGTCGGCGGCGTCCAACTCGGCGACCGACGGAATCGTGTCGGCGGACGTGATGCGGCGGCCGGCGGCATCCCGGCGGGCCGGGTCGGCGTAGCGCAGGGTGCCCGTGGTGGTGACGGTGCGGGCATCGGCCTGCAGCAGGTGCGTCTGGATGCCCGAGTCGGCGAGGTTGTGCCGGGCCATGGCCAGCCGCACCGGGTCGAGGTCGGAGCCGATCACCGGCAGGCCGAGCGGGGCCACTGCGGCGCCCAGCCCGGCGAGGTCCGCCCCTATCGAACAGGTGACGTCGTGGACGGCGTCATACCCGCCAGGGGATCCCGCGGCGAGGTGCCCCGCGATGCGGGCGGCACGGTGCGCGGCGACCTGCGGCGGCGATGCCTGCTGCAGCGCCTCGTCGGTGAACAGCCACCGCTCCCAGGGGCCGTCGCCCCACCGCTGTCGGGCGGTGCGCCGCAGCAGCACCGTCTCGGCGACCGCCGCGGCGTGCTCCCCCGCCGCCGCCCGCACCGCCGTGAGGTCCGCGAGCTGGGTCGGGCCCGTCAGGGCGAGGCCGCCTGCCGTCGCCACCGCGGCGGCACCGTCGGCCGAGACCAGGTAGCGCACATCGCCCGGCGAGAACTGGTAGGCCATCAGCGGCCGGCGAAGGTGGCCCTTCCGGGGCCGTCCGCGAGGAACGACGCCATGCCGTGCTTCTGGTCGTCGGTGGCGAACAGCGCGGCGAAACCGGCCGACTCGATACGCAGGCCGGTGGCCAGGTCCACCTCCAGGCCGTCGTCGATGCAGCGTTTGGCCGCCGCCAGGGCGACGGTGGCGCCGTCGGCCAGGCGCCGGGCCAGCGCCATCGCCCGCTCGAGCACCTGGTCGGCAGGAACGGACTCCTCGGCGATGCCGAGCTCCACCGCTTTCGGACCGCGGATCGGCTCGCCCAGGAAGATCATGCGCTTGGCGACGGCGGTGCCGACCAGACGCGGCAGCCGTTGCGTGCCGCCGGCGCCGGGAATCACGCCGAGGGTGATCTCCGGAAAGCCGAGCAGCGCGTCGTCCGCGACGATGCGGAAGTCGGCGGCCAGCGCGAGCTCGAATCCGCCGCCGAGGGCGTATCCGGTGATGCCGGCGACGGTGGGCACCCGCAGATGCGCGATCGCATCCAGGGCCCGGGTCATCGACTTGCCGAACACCGCGATGTCGGCCGGGCCCAGGTCGGCCATTTCCTTGACATCCGCGCCACCGGCGAACGCGGACGGGCCGCCGTGTAGCACCACGGCGCGCACCGATCGGTCGGCGTCGAGCTGATGCGCGGCCTTCTCCAGTTCGCCGTGCATCTGGCTGTTGATGGCGTTGACCGGTGGCCGGTCCAGCCGGATGATGCCGACCGCGCCGTCCCGTTCCACTCGCACAATCATCGATTCCCCCAGTTGACGTGTGCCGCCGGGTGACGCGCCCCCACGCCTTGGCCGACGACGGCACGATGCGGAAAATCTCCGCCGATGGGGCGATTATCCCGCATACGCGAAGAATCGTCCACGACGGGCGTGCAGCTGCAACTCCGTGCCGAACGCCGCCGACAGCGTCTCGGCGGAGAGCGTGTCGTCGACGGGCCCGGCGGCGATCACCCGCCCCGCGCGCAGCAGCAGGACATGGGTGTAGCCGACCGGGATCTCCTCGACATGGTGCGTGACCAGCACACTCGCCGGGGCGTTCCGGTCCACGGCGAGCACGGTGAGCCGGGCCAGCAGGTCCTCCCGGCCGGCCAGATCCAGGCCGGCCGCCGGCTCGTCCAGCAGCAGCAGCTCCGGGTCGGTCATCAACGCGCGGGCCGCGAGCACCCGCTTACGCTCCCCGGAGGACAGCACGCCGAAGGCCCGGTCGGCGAGCTGGTACACGCCCATCGCCGCCATCAACTCGTCGGCGCGGGCGAAGTCCATCTCGTCGTACCGTTCCCGCCACCGGCCCACCACGCCGTACCCGGCGGACACCACCACGTCGCGGACCGTCTCCGTCGGCGGCACCTGCCCGGCCAGGGTCGCGGTGGACAGGCCGATGCGGGGCCGAAGGTCGGCGACGTTCACCCGGCCGAGCTGCTCCCCCAAGATGCGGACCGTCCCGGAGGTGGGGTGCATTCGGGCGGCGGCGATCGCGATGAGCGTGGACTTGCCGGCACCGTTCGGCCCGAGGATCACCCATCGGTCCGCGGCAGACGCCCGCCACGACACGTCGTCCAGCAGCAGCGCCCTGCCCCGCCGCACCGTGACGTGCGCCAGATCGAGGACGGCGTCATCCACGGGCGGCGATGGTGAGCGCGGCGCCGTGGGCGGCGGGAGGAAGACCGACACGCCGTCATTGTGTCCTATCGCACCGA
Source organism: Nakamurella lactea (assembly GCA_044463185.1). Classification (GTDB taxonomy): domain Bacteria; phylum Actinomycetota; class Actinomycetes; order Mycobacteriales; family Nakamurellaceae; genus Nakamurella; species Nakamurella lactea_A. The sequence continues at coordinate 8,326 of JBIQMQ010000018.1, forward strand.
GCCCCTGGTGTCGCGGGCCGCTGCGAGGGGCCGGGTGACCACGGGTTCCTGACCGTTCGACACAATCGATGGCATGAATGGCGACGCCACCCCCACCACCGGAGCGCCGCACCCGCTGGGTGCCACCGAGCTGCCGGGGGGCACGAACTTCGCGGTCGTCGCCGACGGACGGATCACCGACGGCGGCGAGCCTCCCGTGGTGCTGTGCCTGGTGGATGACGCCGGATCGGAGCGGCGCATCCCGGTGCGCCAGCGCACCGCCGGCATCTGGCACGTCTTCGTCCCGGGCGTCGGGGCCGGCCAGCGCTACGGTTACCGGGTGCGCGCCCACGACGCGTCGAAACTGCTCTTGGACCCGTACGCGCGGCAGGTGGACCGAACGGACTACGACCTCGGGGCGGCCTCCACTCCGGGTGCGGACACGGCGGGCCGGGCTCCGCTGGGCATCGTCACCGCCCCGATCAACGCCGTGTCGGCCGGGCCGGGCGTGCCGTGGGAGCACACCGTGATCTACGAGGGGCACGTCAAGGGTGCGACGATGCGCCATCCCGGCATCCCACCGCACCTGCGCGGCAGCTATCTGGGGCTCGGCCATCCCGCGATGATCGAGCACCTGACGTCGCTCGGGGTGACGACGGTGGAGCTGCTGCCGGTGCACGCGCACGCGGACGAGCCGATGCTGGCCGCGGCGGGGCGCCACAACTATTGGGGCTACTCCACTCTCAGCTATTTCGCGGTGCACCCGGGCTACGCGTCGACACCCGGCGCGGAGCTGACGGAATTCGCGCAGATGGTCGACGCGCTGCACGCCGCGGGCCTCGAGGTCGTGCTGGACGTCGTCTACAACCACACCTGCGAGGGCGGCGGGACGGGGCGGTCGATCGCGCTGTCCTGGCGGGGACTGTCGAGCGCGTACTACCTGCCCGGCGGGCACGACCTGACCGGCGTCGGCAACACGATCGACACCGCGCCGCTGATCACGGTGCGCATGATCACCGACTCGCTGCGCTACTTCGCCACCGAGCTCGGCGTCGACGGGTTCCGCTTCGATCTGGCACCGGTACTCGGCCGGCCCGGCGGCGGACCCTTCGACCCGGCAGCGACGCTGCTCACCGCGATCGCCGCAGACCCGGTGCTACGCACCCGCAAGCTCATCGCCGAGCCGTGGGACGCCACCGCCCAGGGCTACGCGCTGGGCGGGTTCGGCGCGGATTGGGCGGAATGGAACGACCGGTTCCGCGACAGTGTGCGCGACTTCTGGCGCGGCGCCAGCGGGGTGCGGGACCTGGCCTACCGCCTGGCCGGCTCCGAAGACTTCTTCGCCGAACGGGCGCCCTGGGCGTCGGTCAACTTCGTCACCGCCCACGACGGGTTCACGCTGCGCGACGTCGTCTCGTACGCGCGGAAACACAACGAGGCCAACGGCCAGGGCGGCGTCGACGGCGCCTCGCACAACCGCAGCGCCAACTACGGAATGGAGGGTGACGGCGATCCGCACCGCGCGGTGCCCGCCGGGATCGTCGCCGTCCGCACCCGCCAGGCCCGCAACCTCGCGGCCACCGTGCTGCTGGCCACCGGGACGCCGATGATCTGCGCCGGGGACGAGATGTGGCGCACCCAGCTCGGCAACAACAACGCGTACTGCATCGATTCCCCGCAGGTGTGGCTGGACTGGCCGCAGCTCGAGGCGACGGACGCGCCGGCCGCCGACATGCTCACATTCTTCCGCAGGGTCATCGCCCTGCGGGCCAGCGCGCCGGCGCTGCACCAGGGCAACTTCTTCTCCGGTCGGTCGCCGCACGACGCCGATGGCGTGGCCGACCTGAAGTGGTTCACCGAGGCGGGCACACCGATGGCCGACGCGGACTGGTTCGACGAAGACCGGCGCACGTTGATGGTGTGGTTCGACGGGAACGACGTCCGCGGGCACGGGCCGCTGGGCGACGCGTTGACGGACGACTCGTGGCTCATCGTGCTGCACGCGGCCGACTCACCGGTGTCCGTCACGCTGCCCGGTCTGCCCTACGGCGACCGGTACACGCTGGTGCTGGACACCGACCGGCCCACCGGGGAGCCGGAGTCCTCCGTGCCGCTGGACTGTGGAATTCCGGTGAAGATGCCGGCCCGCACGCTGTGGCTGCTGCGTGCGCATCGGCCCGCCGCGGGGCGAGCCGCACGCTGAGGCAGCCCGCCGCCGAGACGCCGCCCCGCCGTTACGGGAACGCCACCAGGCCCATCTCGGCCCCCGAGGCCAGCATCGGGTGCCGCGGCACGGCCCGCACCGTATAGCCGAGCGACCCGGCCCGGGTGAGCGGCACCTCGGCCTGGAACCGGTAGCCCTCGCCGTTGCCCACGTAACGCATGGGGGTGATCGATGCGTGGGACAGGTCGCCGTCCGGGCCGGCTGCGCCGGTAACCACCTCGACGGACACGTCGGCGTCCGTGAGGCCGCCCAGGTCGAAGTAGGCGCGCACCGTCATGGTGTGGCCGAGCGCCGGCTCGGTGTCGATGCCGGAGACGTCGATGCCCGCGACGTGCACCCGCGGCCACGCGGCCCGCACCCGGGATTGCCAGTCGGCGAACGCCACCGCGGCCGCCGGGTCGTCCATCAGCGGGCGCGCGGCCCGCGCCGCCGGCTCGTAGTACTGCTCCACATAGTCACGCACCATGCGCGTGGCCTGCACCCGTGGTCCCAGGTAGCTCAGCGTGTGCCGAACCCGGTCGATCCAGCCGTCCGGCCGACCCTCCGGGCCGCGGTCGTAGAACAGCGGCGCAACCCTGCTCTCCAGCAGGTCGTAGAGCGCGGCCGCCTCCAGCTCGTCCCGACGGGCGTCGTCGCCGACCGCGACGCTGGGGATCTCCCATCCGTCCTGGCCGTCGTACAGCTCGTCCCACCAGCCGTCGGAGATGGACAGGTTGAGCGCGCCGTTCAGCGCCGCCTTCATGCCGGAGGTACCGGAGGCCTCCTGCGGCCGGATCGGGTTGTTGAGCCACACGTCCGATCCGGCGCACAGCACCGACGCCATGGACATCGAGTAGTTCGGCAGGAACACCACCCGGTGCCGGATCGCCGGGTCGTCGGCGAACTGCACCATCTGCTGCAGCAGCCGCTTGCCGCCGTCGTCCGCGGGGTGCGCCTTGCCGGCGATGACGATCTGCACGGGCCGGTCGGCGTCGAGCAGGATCGCCCGGAGCCGATCGGGGTTCTGCAGCATCAGGGTGAGCCGCTTGTAGGTGGACACCCGGCGGGCGAATCCGATGGTGAGGATGTCCGGGTCCAGCACCGATTCGGTCCATCCGAGCTCGGCCACGGTGCGGCCCCGCTCCAGCCAGGAGGCGCGGACGGCCGCGCGCGTCATCTCCACCAGCCGGGCACGGAGCATGCCGCGCCGCGCCCACAGCACCGCCGGATCCACGGTGTCGGTGTGCGGCCAAGCATCGCAGGAGGCCAGGTCGGGGGTGCCGGCCATGCGCTCCGCGATCGGCCGGATGGCGCGGTCCTGCCAGGTGTCCAGGTGCACGCCGTTGGTCACCGAGCCGATCGGCACCTCGGCCACGTCGAACCCCGGATACAGGCCGGCGAACATGGCGCGGGACACCGCCCCGTGCAGCTTCGCGACGCCATTGGCCCGCTGCGCGAGACGCAGCCCCAGGTGCGCCATGTTGAACCGGCCCGGGTCCTGTTCGGCGCCCAGCGCCAGCACCCGGTCCGCCGGGATGCCGGGCAGCAGCCGCGACATCCCGTCGCCCCCGGGCGCCAGGTAGTGACGCACCAGGTCCGTCGGGAACCGGTCGATACCGGCGGGCACGGGCGTGTGCGTGGTGAAGACCGTGCCGGCGCGGACCGTCGCCAGGGCGTCGTCGATGCCGCGCCCGTGATGCGTCACCAGCTCGCTCATCCGCTCCAGCCCGGAGAAGCCGGCGTGGCCCTCGTTCATGTGGAACACCTCGGGCATCGGGAAGCCCGAGGCAGCGCAGTAGGCGCGCACGGCACGCGCACCGCCGATGCCCAGCAGGATTTCCTGCCGGATGCGGTGGTCCTGGTCACCGCCGTACAGCCGGTCCGTGGATTGCCGCTGCGCGTCGTCGTTCGCCTCGATGTCCGCGTCCAGCAGCAGCAGCGGCACCCGGCCGACCCGCACCAACCAGATGCGTGCGAACAGCACCCGACCGTCCGGCATGTCCACTGACACCGTGAGCGGTGTCCCGTCCCTGTCGGTGGCCGACTCCATGATGAGCGAGTGCGGGTCGTGCGCCGCGTAGACCTCCTGCTGCCACCCATCTGCGGAGAGCGTCTGGGAGAAGTAGCCGTAGCGGTAGAACAAGCCCACCGCGACCAGCGGCACACCCAGGTCCGAGGCGGATTTGAGGTGGTCACCGGCGAGCACGCCCAATCCTCCGGAGAAGTTGGGCAGCACGTCGGAGATGCCGAATTCCATGGAGAAGTAGGCGACGGCGCGGGGGTACGACGCGCCGCCCTCCCCCTGGTGGCGCCGGCCGAACCATCCTGGCGCCTGCAGGTACTCGTCCAGTTCCTGGTCCAGGGCGTGCAACCGTCGCAGGAACTCCTGGTCGGACGCCAGTTCCTCCAGCCGCTGCATGGACACCGAGCCCAGCAGCTTCAGCGGATCGCCGTGCGAGTGCCGCCACGCCTCCGGGTCGATGTCCGCGAACAGCTCCCGCGTCGGCTCGTGCCAGGTCCAGCGCAGATTGCGGATCAGCCGCTCCAGCGGCTGCAGCGCCGACGGTGGCTTCGGGCGCACGGTCAGGGATCGATAGGCCTTCACTGTGTCTTGCCGCCTTGCATCGTCAGACTAGTCATGGTCATCGGCAGGTCACGACGACTGCGTGACCCCAACCCGCACGACGCTACCGCGCTTGTACACCCACTGGGGACCGCTCGCGGCAATAAGCCGCAGGATCGTCGATCGGGCGTCGGCGCGGCACGTCCCCGGTAGGTTGAGACCGTGATCGGACGCATCCCCATCCTCCAGGTGACGCCGACCGTCGACGGCGGCGCATTCGCCGCGAAGGCGACCGTCGGCCGCCCCCTCGACGTGGGCGCCACCGTGTTCCGCGAGGGGCACGATGCCGTCGGCGCGAACGTGGTGTTCCGGCCGTCCCGCGCGAAGGGCGCGGCCCGCCACGGCGGACCGCTGCTGCGGATGGTGCCCGGAGCGCCGGGCACCGACCGATTCCACGCCCGCGTCGTGGCGGATTCCGTCGGGATGTGGACGCTCACCATCGAAGCCTGGAGCGACCCCTTGTCGACGTGGCGTCATGCCCTCGAGGCGAAGGTCGCGGCGGGTCAGAGCCCCGACGACCTGGCCAACGACCTGGCCGACGGCGTCCGACTGCTCACCCGGGTGGCGCGGCGCCCCGGCCACCCGGCGCGGGCCGCGATCTCCGACGCCGCCGCCACGCTGGCCGATCCGACGCTGCCGGTGAGTGTGCGCATCGCCCCGGCGCTGGACCAGCGGCTGTGGGCGGCGCTCACCGCCGACCCGGTCCGCGAATTCGTCACCCGGTCGGAGACCTACGAGATCTGGGTCGACCGGCATCGCGCCGAATTCGGCTCCTGGTACGAGTTCTTCCCGCGATCGATCGGCGCCCAGATCACCTCCGATGGCACGCCCGTGAAGCACGGCACGTTCGCCACCGCCGCCGACGAGCTGCCCCGCATCGCCGCGATGGGCTTCGACATCGTCTACTTGCCGCCCGTCCACCCCATCGGGGAGGTGAACCGGAAGGGCCGCAACAACTCCGAGACCGCCCAGCCTGGCGATGTCGGTTCCCCGTGGGCGATCGGGTCGCGCCTCGGCGGACACGACGCCATCCACCCGGATCTCGGCACACTGGACGATTTCGCGGCGTTCACCGCCCGCGCCGCCGAACTGGGGATGGCCGTGGCGCTCGACCTGGCGCTGCAATGCGCGCCGGATCACCCGTGGGTCGCCGAGCATCCGGAGTGGTTCACCACCCGGGCCGACGGCACGATCGCCTACGCGGAGAATCCGCCGAAGAAGTACCAGGACATCTATCCGCTGAACTTCGACAACGACCGTGCCGGGCTCTCCGCGGAGGTGCTGCGGATCGTCCGGTTCTGGATCGACCAGGGCGTCACGATCTTCCGGGTGGACAACCCGCACACCAAGCCGGTGGACTTCTGGCAGTGGCTGATCGCCGAGGTACACCGGGACCACCCCGAGGTGATCTTCCTGGCCGAGGCGTTCACCAGGCCGGCGATGATGCACACGTTGGCGAAGGTCGGCTTCACCCAGTCGTACACGTACTTCACCTGGCGCACCGGCAAACAGGAGCTCACCGACTACGCGCGGGAACTGTATGACGCCGCGCGGTACATGCGCCCCAACTTCTTCGTGAACACCCCCGACATCCTGCATGCCTCGCTGGTGCACGGCGGCCGCCCCATGTTCGCGATCCGAGCCGTGCTCGCGGCAATGCTCTCGCCGTCCTGGGGCGTCTACTCCGGATACGAGCTGTTCGAGAACGTGCCGCTGCGCGAGGGCAGCGAGGAGTACCTCGATTCGGAGAAATACCAGCTCCGGCCGCGGGACTTCGTCACGCCGGCCGAGCGGGGCCAGTCGCTGGAGCCGTTCATCACCCAACTCAACGAGATCCGTCGCGCGCACCCGGCGTTGCAGTACCTGTCGGGGCTGACGTTCCACTCGATCGACAACGACGCGCTGCTGTGTTTCTCACGTCGGGACGCGGAGACCGGCGACACGCTGCTGGTGGTCGTCGCGCTCGAGCCGCGCGGCGTGCTGTGGGGCCATCTGGACCTCACCATGCCCGAGTTGGGTCTGGGCTGGGACGACCACTTCGAGGGCCTCGACCTGACCACCGGGGACCGTTTCCCGCTGCACCGTTACGCCACGATCCGACTCGAACCGACCCTCCACTGCGCGCACATCTTCGAGGTGCACCCCTATGGTTGACCGCCGCATCGACAGCACCCCTGCCACGTCGCCCGGCTCCGCGCTGGCCCACGAACCCGGCTGGTACAAGCGGGCCGTGTTCTACGAGGTGCTGGTGCGGGCCTTCGCCGACTCGAACGACGACGGAACCGGGGATCTGCGCGGGCTCATCGGCAAGCTGGACTACCTCGACTGGCTCGGCGTCGACTGCCTGTGGCTCCCGCCGTTCTACCAGTCGCCGTTGCGCGACGGCGGCTACGACATCGCCGACTTCCGCACGGTGTTGCCAGAATTCGGCACCATCGACGATTTCGTGGAGTTGGTCGAAGCGGCACACGCACACGGCATCCGCATCATCACGGACCTCGTCATGAACCACACCTCCGACGAGCACCCGTGGTTCCAGGCGTCGCGCAACGACCCCACCGGGCCGTACGGGGACTTCTACGTGTGGTCCGACACGGACACCGGCTACGCGGACGCGCGGATCATCTTCGTGGACACCGAGCCGAGCAACTGGACGTACGACCCGGTGCGCGGCCAGTACTACTGGCACCGCTTCTTCAGCCACCAACCCGATCTGAACTACGACAATCCCGCCGTGGGCGACGCCATGATCGACGTGATGCGGTACTGGCTGGATCTGGGGGTGGACGGCTTCCGGCTCGACGCCGTGCCATACCTCTACGAGCGCGAGGGCACGAACTGCGAGAACCTGCCGGAGACGCACGCGTTCCTGCGGCGCTGCCGGGCGCTGGTCGACACCGAATACCCGCACGCCGTGCTGTTGGCCGAGGCGAACCAGTGGCCCGCCGACGTGGTGGAGTACTTCGGCGACCCGGCCGTGGGCGGCGACGAATGCCACATGTGCTTCCACTTCCCGCTGATGCCGCGCATCTTCATGGCGTCCCGGCGGGAGTCGCGCTTCCCGATCTCGGAGATACTCGCCCAAACACCGCCCATCCCGGAGAGCGGCCAGTGGGGAATCTTCCTGCGTAACCACGACGAGCTCACCTTGGAGATGGTCTCGGACGAGGATCGGGACTACATGTGGGCCGAGTACGCCGCCGACCCGAGGATGAAGGCGAACATCGGCATCCGCCGCCGACTGGCGCCGCTGCTCAACGGCGACCGCAAGCTGCAGGAGCTGTTCACCGCACTGCTGCTGTCGCTGACCGGATCGCCGGTGCTGTACTACGGCGACGAGATCGGCATGGGCGACAACATCTGGCTCGGCGACCGCGACGGGGTGCGCACACCGATGCAGTGGTCGCCGGACCGCAACGGCGGTTTCTCCCGCGCCATCCCGGAGCGGCTGTATCTGCCGGCCATCATGGACCCCGTCTACGGGTACCAGGCGATCAACGTCGAATCGCAGCTCGGCTCGTCCACGTCGCTGCTGCACTGGACGAGACGGATGCTGCAGGTGCGGCGGGAGCATCCGGTGTTCGCCACCGGCGAGCTGGCCGACCTGGGCGGTTCCAATCCGTCGGTGTTCTCGTTCGTCCGCATCGCCACCGGCGCGGATCCGGCAAGCCCGGCCCGGGTGCCGGTGGTCGGCGGCGAGCCGGGTCGCGCCTCCGCGCAGCGCGTGCTGTGCGTGAACAACCTGTCCCGCTTCCCGCAGGCCGTCGAATTGGACCTGCGGATGTTCGAAGGTCTCACTCCGGTGGAACTGACCGGTGGGAACCCCTTCCCGAGAATCGGGGAGCTTCCCTATCTGCTCACCCTGCCGGGCTACGGCTTCTACTGGTTCGACCTGGTGGACGACAACGGACCGGTGGACGACACCGGACCGGTGGACGACAACGGAGGTGACGCGGCATGAGACGGCGCACACGCGGTGCACGCGCCCCGGACAAGGACGCCGCCGGCGGCCCGTCCGTCGGCGTACCGGAGCTGCTCGACCTGCTGTCCGGCTGGCTGCCCGGCCAGCGCTGGTTCGCGGCCGGGCCGGACGACGCCGCGCGCGCGACGGTCACCCGCCGGGTGCCGCTGCTGGTCACCGACGCCGTGTCCGCCGAACTCGTGCTGCTCAGCGTTCCCACCGGCACGCGGCACGTCACCTACCAGGTGGTCGTGGGATGGCGCACCGCCATCTCGGAGAAGCTGGAGCACGCCTTCATCGGCCACGCCGGCCCGCTGGCCTGCTACGACGCGCTGCATGACGAGGAGGTGACCGGGCTGCTGCTGCGGGCGCTGACCGACGGCTCCGGCATCGGACCGATCGCCTCCACGGGCGCCGCCGCCGGCGACATCGCCACCGAGGCGCTGCACGGGCTGGCGCTGACGTCGGAACAGTCGAACACGTCGATCGTGTTCGGCAACTCGCTGATCTTGAAGTTCTTCCGGCGGATCGAACCGGGCATCAACCCCGACGCGGAGATGGCGGCGGCCTTGGCCGATCGTCCGTACACCGCAGGCTATGTCGGCGAACTGCGCATCGATCTGGGCGGGGTGCCGACCACCCTGGCGCTCGCCACCCGCTTCATCCCGAACAGCGCCGACGCGTGGTCGACGGCGACGGCGAGCGTGCGCGACCTGCTGGCCGAGGGCGACCTGCACGCCGACGAGGTGGGCGGGGATTTCGGCAGCGAGGCGTTCCGGCTGGGCGCCGTGATCGCCCACATGCATCGCGACCTGGCGGAGGTCTTCGGCCAATCCCCCACGCCCGACGGGGACGTCGATGCGCTCCTCACCGCCATCGAGCATGACGCCGCAGCGCTGCAGGGCCGGCTGCCGGAGATGTCGGACCTGATGCCGAACGTGCGTCGCACCTGCGCGACTCTGGCCCGGGACCTCGCCGGAGTCCGGGCGTTCGACCAACGCATCCACGGCGACCTGCACCTGGGCCAGGTGCTGCGCACCGTCGACGGCTGGGTGGTGATCGATTTCGAGGGCGAGCCGGCGGTGCCGCTGGCCCAGCGCAGGGAGCAGAAATCGCGGTTCAAGGACCTCGCGGGCATGCTGCGTTCCTTCGACTACGCGGCGCGCTACCCGCTGTACATGTCCACCGTGGACGCGCAGCGCTCCTACCGGTCCGACGAATGGCTCGCCCGCAACGGCTCGGCGTTCCTGGACGGCTACGCCGACGCGTACGGCACGGACCCGCGGGACGAAACGGCGCTGCTGACCGCCCACGAGCTGGCCAAGGCGGTGTACGAGGTGGATTACGAGTTGAGGCACCGGCCGAGCTGGGTACGCATCCCGTTGGACGCCGTGCGCAGCCTGACGGCGCAGGAGTGACCCGCCGCGTCGCCGGCCCCGCTACCCTCGCACTACAGCACCTTCCTGGGAGGCATCGATGACGATCCCGCCGAACGGCCGGCCTTCCGCCTCCGACCACACCCCGGGCGGCGTCACACCCGTCACCTCGCCCGGCACGCCGGCGGCCACCGCCAGCCCGTCGGTGGCGGAGCTGGAGCGGCTGATCGGCGGCGAGATCTTCGATCCCCACGCGATCCTCGGCGCCCACCCACAGCCCGACGGCAGCACGGTGGTGCGTACGCTGCGGCACCACGCGCAGGCCGTCACGCTGCTCACCGACGGCGTCGAACACCCGCTGCACCACGAACACGGCGGCGTCTTCGCGGTTACCGTGCCGGGCCCCGTCGGCGACTACCGGCTGCGGGTGGACTACGGCCCCGGCGCCGTGTACGAGGTGGACGACCCGTACCGCTGGCTGCCGACGGTCGGCGAGGTGGATCAGCACCTGATCCGCGAGGGCCGGCACGAGAAGCTGTGGCAGGTCCTCGGCGCGCACGTGCGCACGTTTCCCACGCCCTCCGGTGAGGTGACCGGGACATCCTTCGCGCTGTGGGCGCCCAATGCCCGGGGCGTGCGGCTCACCGGGGACTTCGACTACTGGTCCGGCGCCGGCACTCCGATGCGGACGATGGGGTCGTCCGGGGTGTGGGAGCTGTTCGTGCCGGGCATCGGCCCGGGCACCCGCTACAAGTTCCAGGTGCTGGGCCGCGACGGGGTGTGGCGGGAGAAGGCGGATCCGCTGGCGTTCACCACCGAGGTGCCGCCGGCCACCGCCTCGGTGGTGTGGTCCTCGGACTACGCCTGGGGCGACGACGCTTGGCTGGCGGATCGGGCCCGGCACGGCTGGGCGCAGCGGCCCATGTCGATCTACGAGGTGCACGCCGGTTCGTGGCGCTCCGATATCGGCGACTACCGGCAGCTCGCCGACGCGCTCGTCGAGTACCTGGGCCGGACCGGCTTCACCCACGTCGAGTTCCTGCCGCTCGCCGGGCACCCGTTCGGCGGCTCCTGGGGCTACCAGGTCACCTCCTACTATGCGGTGGACCCGCGGCTCGGCTCCCCCGACGACTTCCGGTACCTCGTCGACACGCTGCACCAGCACGGCTACGGCGTCATCCTCGACTGGGTGCCGGCCCATTTCCCACGCGACGAGTGGGCGCTGGCCCGGTTCGACGGGACCGCCCTCTACGAGCATCCGGACCCGCGGCGCGGTGCGCATCCCGATTGGGGCACGCTGGTCTTCGACTTCGGTCGCCCCGAGGTGCGCAACTTCCTGGTCGCCAACGCGCTGTTCTGGCTGGAGGAATACCACCTGGACGGGCTGCGGGTGGACGCGGTCGCCTCCATGCTGTATCTCGACTACTCACGGCAGCCGGGCGATTGGGTGCCGAACCAGTTCGGCGGCAACGAGAACCTGGACGCCGTGCAGTTCATCCAGGAGACGACGGCGACGGTCGGCAAGTCGCTGCCCGGCGCAGTGATGATCGCCGAGGAGTCCACGTCGTGGCCCGGCGTCACCCGGCCCACGCACCTCGGCGGCCTCGGCTTCGGGCTGAAGTGGAACATGGGCTGGATGCACGACACGCTCTCCTACATCGGCCGGGACCCGGTGCACCGCTCGTTTCACCACCACGACATGACGTTCGCCATGATGTACGCCTACTCGGAGCAGTTCGTGCTGCCGCTGTCGCACGACGAAGTGGTGCACGGCAAGGGTTCGCTGTGGGGCAGAGTCCCGGGCGACGACTGGCGCAAGGCCGCCACGCTGCGCGCCTACTTCGCGTTCCAGTGGGCACATCCCGGTAAGAAGCTGCTGTTCATGGGCTGCGAGCTCGGCAGCCCGGAGGAGTGGAACGAGGCCAGCCAGGTGCCCTGGCATCTCGCCGACGTGCCGCTGCATGCCGGGATCCAGCGACTGGTCGGCGATCTGAACCGGCTCTACCGGGAGCATCCCGCCCTGTACGCCCAGGATTTCAACCCGGAAGGGTTCGGCTGGATCGACGCCAACGACTCCAGCGGGAACGTCTACGCCTTCACCCGGTGGGCGCCGGACGGTTCGCCGCTGGTGTGCATCGTGAACTTCTCCGCGGTGCCGCATCACGGCTACCGGGTGGGACTCCCCCGGGGCGGTGCCTGGAGCGAGGTGCTCAACACGGACGCCGGCATCTACGGCGGGTCCGGGGTGGGCAATCTGGGGCACGTGACGGCGGCGCCGTCGCCGATGCATGGACAGCCGGCGTCGGCCACGGTGGCCGTGCCGCCGCTGGGTGCGATATGGCTCGTTCCCGACACCGCAGACTGACCGCCGGCCTGGCGGCGGCGCTCGTCGTCGCCCTCGCAGCGCTGGCGGTGGTGCTCTCCGGGGGCGACAGCGGCATGGCCGGGCGACCGCTGGCCGCGGAGTTCATCGACACGTCCGGGGTGACCGTCCCGACGACCCAGGTGGGCGGCGAGGTCGACGACAGCGCTGCGGGTGACGGCAGCGCTGTGGGTCATGCCGGTGGGCAGGCGCTGGCCGGCGCGATCGTCTCGGATTTGACGGAATTCTGGTCCCAGGCGCTGCCGCCCATCACGGGCCGGGCGTTCACCCCGCTGCGCGGCGGCGTCATCGCCGTCGACTCCAACGCCGCCACCGGCTCCGCGCCCTGCGTGGCCGCGCCCGCGGACATCGTCGGGAACGCGTACTACTGCCCGTCGGACGACGGCATCGTCTACGACGCGACGACGCTGATTCCGGTGATCCTGCACCGCAGTGGGATCGGCGGCATCATCACCACCTTCGCCCACGAGTTCGGGCACGCGGTACAAGCGCGGATCACGTCGGACGGGGCCACCGGCGCGACCGGATCCGGGTTCGCGGCGCCGCTGGTCACCGAGGCCAGGGCGGACTGCGATGCGGGCGCATTCCTGGCCTGGGCGGTGGCCGGCAACGCCCCACATCTGCAGGTGAGTAGCGACATCGTGATCACCGCGATCGGCCCGCTGGTGGATTTCTCCGACCCGGCGACCGTCGGTCCCGACGACCCCACCGCGCACGGCCTGGCCGTGGATCGGCTGGGTTGGTTCATCACCGGGTATCGGGACGGGGCCGGGGCCTGCGTGGATCTGGGCGATCCGCTCCGGACTGCGCTGGGCCGGGTCGACGGCACGCCGCAGGCCACGCCCCGCTATGCCAGCCGCAGCGCGCTGCTGGCAGCCGCGGAGCGCTCCATCGGTGCCGTCGGCGGCGGGCCCGTCCGGGCCGACGTGCCGCAGAGCCTGCTGGACGCGGCGGCGCCACACGGCCAGTTCGCGCAGGCCACGCTGGTGGCGTTGGCGGCTGCGGCGGCCCGCGGCGCCGACCCCACCGCCGCGGCCTGCTTCGCGGGTTCGTGGGTCCACGCGGTGTTCGGGCACGCGGCCGCCGGGGAACTCGGGGACTGGCCCGGGGACCCCGACGAGGGCCTGGCAGCGGTGCTGCTACAGCCCGATGTCACGTTCACCGACGTGCAGGCCTACATCGCCGGCTTCCGGTCCGGCGCGGACGCCTGCTGACCCAGGACGGCGTCAGTGCGGCAGGTGGTCTGTACCGCTCGGCGGCGCGCGACCAGCGCGGCGTCAGTACAGCGCGGCGGCCAGCGACCGGCGCGCCGCCACCACGTCCGGGTCGTCCGGCGGGAACAGCGCGAACAGCTCCAGCAGGTGCGCCCGGGCCTGGGTGCGCTCCGGGTCGACGGTGCGGGTGATGACGCGGATCAGCCGGCTGAACCCGGCCGGGGCGTTGCCGGCCACCACGTCCAGATCCGCGGCGGCGGCGGCCAGCGCTGGATCCTCCGGCGCGGCATCGCTCTTCTCGGTCGCTGCCGGGTCGGCATCGGCGGCCCGCGCGAACAGCTGTGACCAGGCAAGGCCCGCAGCGGCTTCCGCGTTGCCCGGCTCGGCGTCCAGCAACTCCTGGTAGGCGGCGATCGCCGCGGCGAAATCACCGCGTTCGCTGGCATCGCGGGCGGCGGCGAGCCGAGGATCCTCCGGTTCCGGTTCGGGTGGCGGGGCCGCCGCCTCGGCCTCCCGGATGCCGGGGAGCGCGTCGCGCAGCTGGTCGATGAGCTGGCGGATCCAGGACCGGACCTGGGGTTCGGGTTGCGCGCCGGAGAAGGCCGCGACCGGCTGTCCGCCGGCCAGCGCCACCACCGTCGGGATGGACTGCACCTGGAACGCCTGGGCGATGCCCGGGTTCGTATCGACGTCGACCTTCGCCAGGATCCACGTGCCATGCCCTTCGGCGGCCAGCTTCTCCAGCACCGGCGAGAGTTGCTTGCACGGCTCGCACCAGGTCGCCCACAGGTCGACGACGACGGGGATGCGGGCGGACGCCTGCAACACCTGCTGGAACGTGGCATCCGTGACGTCGAGGACGTACTCGCTGTGCTGCTCGGCACCGTCGCCGGGTTCGGCGCCGGGGGCGGCGGGCGCCGGTGGGCGCCTGTTCAACGAGGAGAGATCGACGGCGCGGGAGAACGCTGCGGACAGGGCGGCCTGGGCGGCTTGACGGCGCGGATCGGTCATGTCCCTAGTTTTCCACGTCCGGTGCCGCGCGTCGGCGACGGCCGTGGTCCGCGGGCGCGGCCTACGCCACGCGCAGCGGCCAGGTGCCGTCGACGACGGCGTCCGCGTGCCCGCGGGACCGCAGGTAGGCCTGGAATCGGGCCGCCCATTCGCCCGACCAGACCTGCTGCTGGCTGCGCAGGGCGGCCGCCTCGGCGGCGGCGACCTCCGGGAAGCGGGCGGCAATCGCACGCGCCAGCCGGCACGTCGCGACGGCGTCGCCGTCCGCCGAGTGCGCATCGTGCGCCAGGATCCGGTAGTGCCGCGCCGCGTCCTGCAAGGTGCGCTTGCCCCGGCGGTATCGGTCCACCGCACGGTCGATCACCAGCGGATCGACGATCAGTGCCTCGGCCCAGCCGACCCGGCCGGTCAACGGCACCAGGCCGTGACGCACGAGTTCGGCGTTGAGCAAGGTGATGTCGTACGCGGCGTTGAAGATGACGATCGGCAGCCGCGCCGACCACGCGGCGGCCAGGGCGTCGGCGACGGCGGCGACCGCGCGGGCTGCCGGCTCGCCGTTCGTGCGGGCGTGCTCCGTGGTGATGCCGTGCACGGCGATGGCGGCCGCTGGGATGTCGACCCCGGGGTTCACCAGCCAGCGACGCGACATGTCGCCCTCGGTGTCGTCAGGCAGGTGATGCACCACGGCGGCCGTGACGATGCGGGCCGCCAGCGGATCGGTCCCCGTCGTCTCCAGGTCGAATCCGACCAC
>JBIQMQ010000019.1:0-4120 GCA_044463185.1 Nakamurella lactea
GAGACGATCGTGTCCTTCTGGAACTCGCCCATGGCCCACTGCTGGTACGGCGGGAAATCGTCCGGGGCGATATCGGTGCGGGCCGGGATGGAACCCTTGGCCAGGTTGAAGGCCTTCTGGCCCTCGGCGGAGCCGATCAGCCGCAGCCAGTCCTTCGCGCCTTCGGCGTTCGGGGCACCCTTCGGCAGCGTGAACGAGTCGGCGAGGAAGTCGTAGACGCCCTCCTGGCCGGGAACCGCCCAGTAGTTGTAGTCCTGGCCGTCGACCTTGCCCTTGTCGGCGAACTCCGCCACGGCCCAGTCGCCCATGACGTTGTACGCGGCGGTGCCGTCGATCACGGCATCGGTGGCGCCCGGCCAGTCGTCGCCGTCGGCGGCGGTGTTGGCGTAGGTGAGCAGCGTCTTGTAGTGGTTCAGAGCGGTGGTGACGCCGTCACTCGCCCAGTCGGTGTCGCCGGTGAACAGGCCGTTGTAGCCATCGGCACCGAGATCGGAGATTAGCACGGTCTCCAGCAGCTGGACCTGGGTCCAGGTACCGGCGATGGACAGCGGTGTCGCGATGCCGGCGGCCTTGAGCTTGTCCATGTCGGCGATCCAGGCGTCGATGTCCGCCGGGGCCGTCTTCGGGTCGATGCCCGCGTCGCTGAGCACCGTGCTGTTGACCCACACGACGTTGGCGCGGTGGATGTTCGACGGCACCGAGTAGATGTGGCCGTCGACGGTGAGGCGCGCGAGCAGGTCGGCCGGGAACACGTCGTTCCAGCCCTCCGCGGCGTACAGGTCGTCGACCGGCTCGATCTGGCCGTTGTTGATGTAGTCGGTCAGCTCGGCGCCCGCGTGACCCTGGAAGGAGTCCGGCGGGTTGCCGGCCTGCAGGTCGGCGGCCAGCTTGGCCTTGGCGTTGGAGCCGGCGCCACCGGCGACGGCGAGGTTGACGAAGGTGTCGTTCGGGAACTGGTCCTTGAACAGACCCTCCAGGGCGTCCAGGCCCTTCTTCTCGGAACCGTCGGCCCACCAGGTGAACACGCCGACGTCGCCGCCCGCGCCGCCTTCGGCCGCGTCGCCGCCGTCCGCGGCCTGCGAGCTGGACGAGCTCTGGCTGGCACTCGAGTCCGTACTGCTGGCGTCATCACCAGCCGACGAGCCGCACGCGGCGGCCACCAGACCGACCACTGCCATGGAGGCAATGATGATTGATCGGCGCATGAATGCGTCCTTTCGCAAGGGGTGCACATGCCGCCGGACGGCGACAGGTGCGGCGGGCCTGCGCCCGCCCGGCCCGATGCTAGCGCCGCGTTGATGCTCAGTGATAGGCATAAGTAGTAGGATTACCGCATTGTTATATATCATCTTTATGCATTAAACTGCGTCGAGTGCTCGACGCGGACGGAGTTTTCGCAGTACTAGCGTGCGGGTTAATGCATAAGTAGGACGTCGTGCCGCCGGCTCCCCGGCGCGACGCGTGCGGCCGCGCACGCGACATGAGGAGGTTGTAGACAGCGTTGTCCGAGCCGTTGCGCGCCGCCCGCGGCTCCCGGCTGCGCGAACTCAGCCGGTCCCTGGTGTTGCGCGAGCTGAGCGACGCGGGTCCGCAGACCCAAGCGGGGCTGGTGCGGGCGACCGGCCTGTCCCGCGCCACTGTCGCCTCGATCATCGACGAGCTGCGGGCGGACGGCCGCGTGAGCATCGCGGCCGACTCGAAGCCGCATGGACGCGGCAGGCCACCCGCGCTGGTGCGGCTGGCCACCGATACGCACCTGGTGATCGGCGTCGACTTCGGGCACGCCCACCTCGCCGTGGCGATCGCCGACCTCTCCGGAACGATCGTGGCCGAACGCCACGAGCCCATGGACGTGCATCACGCCGCCGAGGAGTCGCTGGACCGGGCCGCCGCCCTCATCGCCGAGGTGATCGACGACGCGGCCGGGCAGGGCATCACCGACCGGCCCGTGATGGTCGGCGTCGGCGTGCCCGGCCCGATCGAGGTGGTGCACTCCTCGGGCAACGGGACTCCGGGCGGCCGGGTCTGCGCCGGCACCGTGTTGCCGAGCTGGGCCGGCTACGACCCCGCCGCGGAACTGGCCACACGCACCGGGCTTCCGGTGCTCGCCGAGAACGACGCCAACCTCGGCGCGCTGGGCGAACAACGCTTCGGCGCGGCGAGCGGCGTGGACAACGTCGTGTTCGTGAAGGTGTCCAGTGGCATCGGCACGGGACTGATCCTCGGCGGTCGGCTGTATCGCGGCTCCCGCGGCGCCGCCGGCGAGATCGGCCACGTGCAGGTCCGCGAGGACGGCGCGCTGTGCCGCTGCGGATCCCGGGGTTGCCTGGAGACCGTCTCGTCCGCCGATGCGGCTCTGGCGCTGCTCGCCCCCGCTCACGGCCGGCCCATGACGGCCACCGACCTGTTCGAGCTGGAGGCGGCGGCCGACCCGGGCGTCATGCGGCTGCTCACCGACATGGGCACCGCCATCGGGCGGATCGTCGCGGTGATCGCCGCGAACCTCGACCCCGACCTGGTGATCGTCGGCGGCTCCATGGCGCGCAGTGCCCTGGTGCAGGGCGTCGCCGCGGCGATCCACCGCTTCAACCAGCCGTACGTCGCGGCCGATCTCACGGTCTCCGCCGCGGCGTTGGGCGAGCGGGCCAGCCTGATGGGCTCCATCGCCCTGGCCATCAGCGCGGCATCCGGCCGCTCACCGATCACCGGCGCCGTGGCCGCCATGCCACCGGCCGCATCGGGGTCCGCCCCGGGTCGCCTGCCGCTGGCGGCGCGCTGACACGGCTCGCCTCTGCCGGGTCCGCCCGGCCCTGCTGCGGCGTCATGCACGGGGGGTATGACGCCGCAGCAGGAACGGCTAGTACCGGTCGAGGGAATCGTCCTTGGCGCGTCCGCCGGTGACGATGGCGACACCGGCCGACGTGCCGACCAGGTCGGCGCCGGCCGCCAGCAGTTCGCGGACCTGCTGCGCGGTGCGGATCCCGCCGGATGCCTTGACGCCCACCGCCTGCGGCACCCGCCGCCGCAGGTACGCGATGGTCGCGGCGTCCGCGATGCCCACCGCCCCGCGCGACGCGTTCTTGACGTAGGCGGCACCCGCGTCGACGGCGGCGTCCACCACGAAATCGCGCTGCGAGTCGTCCAGCAGCGGCAGCTCCAGCATGAACTTCACCGGCACCGGGGCGGCCGCCGCGACCACGGCCCTCAAATCCGCCGAGAACTCCGCGCGCCGCCCGGACAGCACCAGGCCCACGTCGATGGTGGCATCGATCTGGTCGGCCCCACCCTCGGCCATCGCTGCGGCCCCGGCCACCCGGGCGGCCAGCCCCGACGACCCGTACGGGAAGTCCAGCAACGCGCCCAGCCCGATCGCGTCGGCGCCCGCCTGCGCCAGAAGATGGCGGGCGTACGCGACCCAGACGCCGGGCACGGTGATGGCGTCGAAGCCGTAGCGGACGGCGCCGGCCACCTGCGCGGCGACCTGATCGGCCGTCACGGCCTGGCCGATCAGCGTGTTCTGGATGCGCGAGGCCAGCGCGGCCGGATCGTCACGGTCCGGCGGTGCGGCGGGCGCGGTGGAGGCTCGGGCCATGTCGACGTCGCTACCCCTCCCCGATCGGCTGTCACCGACCACGGTAGGGCATGGCGCCGCCCGGCGGTCGTGGCGCCGCCCGGCGGTCGTGGTGAGCGCCTACCCTGAGAAAGCCATGCGCATCGTTTCGATCCAGTCGTCCGTCGCCTACGGGTACGCGGGCAACAGCGCGGCGACGTTCCCGCTACAACGCCTGGGGCACGAGGTGTGGGCCATCCACACGGTGCACTTCTCGAACCACACCGGGTACGGGTCGTTCCGCGGCCTGGTGTTCGACCCGTCCGACGTCGCCGACGTGGTACGCGGGGTCGGCGAGCGGGACGCATTCGCCACCACCGATGCGGTGCTCTCCGGCTACCTCGGCTCCCCCGGCGTGGCCGAGGTCGTGCTGCAGGCCGTGGCCGCGGTGAAGGCGGCCAACCCGGCTGCGGTGTACTGCTGTGATCCGGTGATGGGCGACGTGGGCAAGGGCATGTTCGTGTCCCGGGAGCTGCCGGAGCTGATCCGGTCGCAGGTGCTGCCCGCAGC
>JBIQMQ010000019.1:4220-5589 GCA_044463185.1 Nakamurella lactea
GGGATCCGGCATACTGGTCAACCGGGAACGGCCGCCGACCCTGGCCGTCCGGACCGCATCACGACGATGCGCCGCCCCTGCCGAACGATCACCGGCCACGCCGCCGCGCGGGGCGCCACCTGCGAGAGAGCCCCACCACGATGTCGCACGGTTCCGACTCACCCAATCCGGCCGGCTCCCGGCCCGATCCGCTCGATCCCGGGGCGGCGTCGGCGGCGCGTCGCTCGCTGTGGCATGTGCCCGCCATGCGACTGCTGGCCATCTACACGATCACCGGGTTCACCGGGTTCTTCGCCACCATGTCGGCGCTGCCCGCCTGGGTCGTGACGCAGGGAACCTCCGACACCATGGCCGGTTTCGTGACGACGGTGCTGCTGGCGGCGACGGTGTCGACGCAGTCCCTGATTCCCCGGATGATGGCCCGGCTGGGCATGCCGACGACGCTGGCCATCGGTTTGGTCGCCCTCGGGGCGCCGTCGCTGCTGTTCCTGGTGGACGGCGGCTACTGGTGGGTGCTGATGATCTGCGCCCTGCGCGGCATCGGTTTCGGGTCGCTGACGGTGCTGGGCGCCATGCTCACCGCCCGCGTGGTGCCGGTGTCCCGCCGCGGGGAGGCGATCGGCATCTACGGCTTGGCGATTGCCGTGCCGAACCTGGTGGTGGTGCCGGGCGGTGTAGCGCTGGTGAGCGCGGGCCACTTCTGGGTGGTGGCGCTGCTCGGCGCTGTACCGCTGCTCGGGCTGCCCGCGGTGCGCGCTCTCGCGAAAGCCGCTGCGGCGCATGCGGACTCGGCCGCGGCGGCCGCTGCCGGAAGTGGCGGGACCAGTGACACCGTGAGCACCGGGACCGGCACGGGCGCGGAGAGCGCAGCGGCCGCGCGGCGGTCCGCGCGGCGTGCGGCGCTCGGCCCCGCGTTCGTTCTGATGGTCGTGACGCTGACCAGCGGCGGCTTCATGACGTACCTGCCGATCATCCGCCCTGACGGCGCGCTGGCCACCGTCTCGCTGCTGGTGTGGGGGGCGTTCGCCGCGTTCACCCGCTGGCGCATCGGCCCGGCCGCGGACAGGGCCGGACTGCGGGTGCTGCTGCCCGGCTCGTCGCTGGTCAGCATCGCCGGGATATGCGCGGTCGCAGGTGGACTGACGCTGGACGGCACCGCCGGTGCCACGGTGGTCGTCGCGGGGGCTGCGATCCTCGGCATCGGGTACGGCGGCACGCAGAACCTGACCTTGGTCGCGGCGTTCAACCGCGCGCGGCAGCGGGAGACCGCCACGGTGAGCTCCGTGTGGAACATCGGCTTCGACGCGGGCACGGCCCTCGGATCCGGCCTGGTGGGCCTCATGATCCTGTTCGTGACCATTCCGAGCGC
>JBIQMQ010000019.1:5689-9108 GCA_044463185.1 Nakamurella lactea
GGGCGCCTGAGGCGGCGGCAGGGCGGCACCTTCAGGAACTCGCGGCGGTGCCGTGCTCGGCCAGCGTGCGACGGAAGAAGTCCACCTGAGCCAGCAACAGGTTCTCCGCCACGACCTCGTTCGAGGCCATGTGCGTGATCCCGGTCAGCGGCAACACCTCGTGCGGCTTACCGGCGGCCAGCAGCGCGGCCGAGAGCCGAAGCGTGTGCGCCACCACGACGTTGTCGTCCACCAGGCCGTGGATCAGCAGCAGCGGACGGGTGAGCCGCCCGGCCCGGCCGATCAGGGAATTGCGGTCGTACACCCCGTCTTCGCCGCTGGGAAGGCCGAGATACCGCTCCGTGTAACAGGTGTCGTACAGCGTCCAGTCGGTCACGGGCGCACCGGCGACGGCCGCGTGGAACACGTCGGGCCGGTCCAGCACGGCCAGCGCGGAGAGGTACCCGCCATACGACCACCCCATGATGCCGACCCGGTCGGTGTCGAGGTCGTCCGGATACCTCTCGGAGACGCCGGCCAACGCGTCGACCTGGTCTTGCAGAGTGACACTGGCGAATTCGTGCAGGATCTCGCGTTCCCAGGCGGGACCGCGTGACGGCGTGCCGCGGCCGTCGGCGACGATCACGGCGAACCCCTGATCGGCCAACCACTGCGCCTGGAGGAACAGCCGGGCGTTGGCCAGCACCAGTTGGGCGTGCGGTCCGCCGTACGGCGCCATGATCACCGGTAGCTTCCGCGAGCCGGGGACGTGGTCGCGGGGCAGCACCAACGCCGCGCGCAGGTCGCGCTCGCCTACCGTGAGCATGACGACATTCGGTGTGAACGGCGGCCTCTCGGCCCGGCTGGCCAGGGTGCCGATCGCGTGCTGCTCGGGCCCGCCGACGCCCGAGAACACCGTCATGCGCGTTCCCACGGCCTCCAGGCTGGCCCGGGCCACCACGACCGTGTCGCCGGCCATCGACCCGGAGTGCACGCCGGTGCCCTCGGAGAGCTGCGTCGTGGCGCCGTCGTAGCCGATCAGCACGAGCTGCTGTTCCGTCGGATCGGTGGACACCGTTGCCAGCACACCGGTCTCGGTCACCGCTAGCACCGCGCGGAGTTGCATGCCCGCCGGGGTGAGCGGGGCGCCGCCCTTGAGCAGGCGGTGCGTCGCAGAGGCGCCCCGCGCCTCACCCGCCGACGCCGCGCCACCGGACTTTGTCGCTCGCGCGATGTCCACCGCGTCGCGCATCGCATAGCCTGCATCGTCGACGAGGTGAGATCCGTCGGGAGCCAGCGCGGGCAGCCCGGGAACCAGGTCGATCCACGCCGGATCCGTCGCTTCGAGAAGCACCTGGCAGATCGGATGCAGGGTTGGATCGGCGGCATACTCGGCGGCAGTACGAGGCTCCGGCGCGAGGATGCGGCTGCGCTTTTGGTCGCGGGAGAGGAGCTGGACCAGCGCGCCCGCCTCCTGCCAGGAGACCCGTGCCAGATACGGAAATTCGGCGTCGATGCACGGCACCTGGCGCCGCTCCCCGGTGAGCGTCACGTGCCAGAGCGACACGTCGGTGTTCGGTGTTCCGGCGGCCGGGTAGCGGTGTGCCGCCGGCTCGCGGTCCGGATGGGC
Source organism: Nakamurella lactea (assembly GCA_044463185.1). GTDB lineage: Bacteria > Actinomycetota > Actinomycetes > Mycobacteriales > Nakamurellaceae > Nakamurella > Nakamurella lactea_A. The sequence goes on from JBIQMQ010000019.1 coordinate 7,299, forward strand.
CGGGTCGGCGATGTACCAGACCTGCACCGGAGTGTTGTCGTATCGCTCCACGAGCAGCGACTCGCCGTCCGGCGCCCACCAGAAACCGCGGAAGCGGTCCATCTCCTCGGCCGCGATGAACTCCGCCTGACCCCAGACGACCTCGGCGTCGGCGGGGTCGTCCCGGTCCGGCCCGGCGAGAACGCGGTCGTTCGCGCCATCCAGCTCGACGATCCGAAGCGCACGGTCCGACGCGTACGCGATGTATCGGCCCGTCGGGTCGATCCGCGGATCGATCACATCACCGGGGGTCGGCAGTGAGCGGCACCGGCCGGTTGCGACATCGCAGGCCCACAGGGATCCGGAGAGCGTGAAAACCGCTGTGGCACCCGCGTTGTCGACGGAGTAGCCGACGATCCCGGCGCCCGATTCGCGCGCCCGCTCCCGCCGGGACCGCTCGGCCGCGGACAGCTCCTCGCCGCCCTCGCCCAGGAGCTTCGCCGGGTCGGCCAGCAGTCGTTCGCTCGCGGTGGCGACGTCGAAGGCCCACAGCTCACCGGTACGGTCGACCCCGGACGCGGTGCGCAGGAACAGCACCGTGGCGCCGCCCGCCGTCACCGCCACATTCTTCGGCTCGCCCAGCGTGAAGCGAGTGGTGCGCGCTTGCAGCCGGGGGAAGGACACCTGGGTCGCAGACTCGGGCTCACCGGCCGCGGGAGGGGCGCTGTCGATCGTCATTCCTCGATCCTCGCACGGCGCGGGGGCCGCATCCGGCGGCCGGACGACCCCGGTCACCAGGTCGGGTCGGCGTCCTCCGGCAGCGGCACACGGAAGGCCCGCATGGCGAGCGCCAGCATGTCGTAGTAGCCCACCAGCGCGACGAGGTCCACCGTCCCGCGCACCCCGAGCAGCGTGCACAGCTTCTCGAACGTGTCCTGCGAGAGGTCCCGGCCGTCGACCAGTTCCATGACCGCGCGGTGCACGAGCATGTCGTCATGCTCGAAGAAGCCCACCTCGCCGCGCGCCACCGCCTCCAGGACGTCGTCGGAGACGCCGAGCGCCGACGCCTTGGGGGTGTGCACCAGCCATTCGAACTCGCACCGCCGGTACGCGGCGACGATCAGGATCGCGAGCTCCCGCACCCGGTCGGGAAGCGCGCTGCCGTAGCGGATGCCGGCGCCGAGCCGCTGAACGGCGTCACCCACGTCGGGCGAGGCGTGCACCATCGCGTTGAAGGGTCCCTGCAGGCGGCCCTCCTCGTCGGCGACGGTCGGCGGAATGCCGTCCTGACCGCGCGGGCCGGTGACGATGGCGTCGTAGACCGTGCGGGCGTCGCCGCCGAGGTCGTCGCGGGTCGGTGCCGGCAGCCGGCCGGCCAGGGGGATGTGCCGCATGTCTCGTAGTGTGCCGCACACCCGGCGGGCAGGGCAGGCGGAATAGCCTTACCAGCAGGAACGTTGACGCTAACGACGCATACCGACGACCGCGAGGAGGCCGACGTGGCCACAGTGGAACTGACCAAGGACAACTTCACCGACACGGTCGAGCAGAGCGGCACCGTGCTCGTCGACTTCTGGGCGTCCTGGTGCCCGCCGTGTCGGATGTTCGCGCCCGTCTACGAGACCGCCTCCGAGAAGCACTCCGACCTGGTCTTCGGTTCGGTGAACACGGAGGAGCAGCAGGAGCTCGCGGCCGGCTTCGGCATCACGTCGATCCCGACGCTGATGGTGTTCCGCGACAACATCCTCGTCTTCCAGCAGGCCGGGGCGCTGCCCGAGAAGTCGCTGGAGGATCTGATCGGCAAGGTCCGCGCGCTGGACATGGACAAGGT
>JBIQMQ010000019.1:9208-10964 GCA_044463185.1 Nakamurella lactea
GGCAGTTCACCGCGCCCAGCGGGGGTGTAATGCTTACGGTAATTCCACACCGCGACGCGGTGGATTAGGGCGGACTTGGAGAGGGTGATCGATCCTGACTTCGACTGAGGGCCGGACGGCAGCGCGCGTCGTTGTCGGCGTCGCCGGCGAACCGGGCGGGGAGCAGCGCGTGGCGCTCGTTCCCGAGGTGCTCGCGAAGATCGACAAACTGGGCGCATCCGTCCTAATCGCCGCGGGCGCCGGGCGTGGAGCCGTGTTCGGCGACGACGCCTACACCGCCGCCGGCGCCGAGATCGCCTCGCACGACGACGTTCTCGCGCGCAGCGACGTGCTGACCACGGTCGGCCCGCCGGACGCGGACATGAGCAAACGATTGCGTGAGGGCCAGATCGTCGCCGGGCTGCTGCGGCCATGGCAGCACCCGGACCTGGTGCGCATCTGGGCCGAGCGCGGGGTGACGACCGTCGCGCTGGACTACCTGCCGCGCACGCTCTCGCGCGCACAGGTGATCGACGCGCTCACCTCGCAGGCGTCCATCTCGGGATACCGGGCGGCGATCCGCGCGGCCGATACCTACGGCGGGTACTTCCCCATGTTGATGACCGCTGCCGGCACCGTGCGACCGGCCGAGGTGCTGGTTCTCGGCGCCGGCGTCGCCGGTCTGCAGGCGATCTCGACGGCCCGCCGGCTCGGCGCGTCGGTGTCCGGCTACGACGTGCGGCCGGCGGCCCGGGCGGAGGTCGCCTCCCTGGGTGCCAAGTTCGTCGAGGTACCGGGCGTCGACGCGGCGGGCACCGGCGGGTACGCGCGGGAGCTCACCGCCGAGGAGCGCGCCGCGCAACAGGCGGTGCTGGACAAGCACATCGCACGGTCGAACGTGGTCATCACCACTGCCCAGGTCCCCGGACGCAAGCCGCCCGTGCTGGTCACCGCGCAGGCCCTGGCTCAGATGAAGCCCGGATCGGTCGTCGTCGACATGGCGGCGTCGTCGTTCGGCGGAAACGTCGAGGGCTCGGTGCCCGACCAGACCGTGGTCGTGGAGCCGGGAGTGACGGTGATCGGGGCCGGTTCGCTGGCCTCGGACATGGCGCCGGCCGCATCGACGGCCTACGCGCGGAATATGACCGCGCTGCTCGGCCTGATGATCGCGGACGGGGCGGTGCGCATCGACACGACCGACGAGATCGTCGGACCGATGCTGGTGACGCACGGCGGGGACGTCGTGCACCCGAAGGTGCGCGAGGCGCTGGGCCTGGCGCCGCTGGCTGACTCTGCTGCGAAGGACGGTGGCACGCAGTGACTCTGGAACTGTTCTTCGACATCACGGTGTTTGTGCTGGCCGTGCTCGTCGGCTTCGAGGTGATCTCCAAGGTGCCGGCCACGCTGCACACGCCGCTGATGTCGGCGGCGAACGCCATCCACGGCGTCGTCGTGATCGGCGCGCTCCTGATCCTGTCGCACGCCGAAAGCACCTTCAGCTATGTGGTCGGCTTCCTGGCGGTCGTGCTGGCCGCGATGAACGTGGTCGGCGGGTACGCCGTCACCGATCGGATGCTGGACATGTTCAAGGCCAAGCCCGGCGAGCGGCGGGCCGCCGCACAGGGCTCGGATGACGGGAGCGCCGCGTGAGCACCACCGACATCATCGTGCGGTTCATCTTCCTGGCAGCCGCCACCTGCTTCGTGATCGGCCTGCATTTGATGAACTCGCCGAAGCACGCCCGGCGCGGTTCGCAGATCTCCATGTGGGCCATGGT